>URAI01000023.1 GCA_900545725.1 uncultured Eubacterium sp. | reverse complement strand
TAAAATTCCCAATACAATCCGCCACTTCCCCACTACACCCCGCATTTCAACAAATGGTCAACAAATCACAATTTGCCTGAAAATACACCATTATATTCATTAAACAGACTCTCTTCTATCTTTCTGAACATTACAGTTATGTAATTATCTTTAAAGTTAAGACCTATGAATATGTTACCAATCGCAGAATCAATTATCTGCACTTTGATAAGAAAATAAGAATCCATTCTCCATGCGCCGGATATGGCACATTTTAAGTTATAATCAGGAAACTGCTGTATAATATTATAGCCGGTTCCAAATTCAATAGTATGTTTTCCGGTAGCATTTTCATAAGAAAATGTTCCTTTTGATTTAGTATTGTCTGATGTGTCATTATCAAAATGTACACTGACATTTTTAACCTCACAGCAGTTATCGTCGCAGTTATATAGCTTATCGTTGACAGTATTTATAACCGGAGAAGATATTTTTCCGGGCATATGAAATATATGAAGAGAGTTACAGTAATCAGTAAGCTTTTTATAGGCAGTCTCATTGGCAGGAATATTTTCAGATTCAATTTTTGAATAAATCTCATTCCAGAAAGCTTCATATATAAGCTGTACGCCGCCCTGACGACCCTGTGCATCACATGTAGTTACCATAAATATATCTTTATCCGGAACATAGAGGGCAAGCTGTCCGCCCATTCCAAATAATGCATAGCCGTTATGTCTTGTCATCCATATCTGATATCCATAGCCTTGAATTTCTTCAAGAGTGCCCTGTTTTCCATATGGGTCACTATGTTTGGTTGTAGCAGCTTTAATATAAGCCTTTGGAAGAAGCTGTTTCCCATTATAGCAGCCATTATTTGCTATTACATACATAACCTTTAAGATGTCATATGGGGTTGCACAAAGACCTGAACCGCCCATTGAAACACCACAAGGGTCTTTTAAAATATATGCCTCCTTTGAAAAGCCAATCTCGTCAAGGAATTTGACACGAAGGTAATCTAAAAGCTCCATTCCACTTAATTTTTCGACCAGAGCACCGAGAACGTGGGTGGATGACGTATCATAAGAAAAATTAGTTCCCGGAACATGAGTAGGTTTAACAGTAAAAAATGAACCGACCCAGTCGGTGACACCGGATGCCTTATATGTGGTCTTGTCGTGACATGTAGTCATTGCAAGCATCTGACGTATGGTAAGCATTTTAGTATATTCATAAGCTCCGTCTTTTGGAAGTTTTTCTTCAAAATAATCGACAATATGGTCATCGAGCGAGAGCTTTTTTTCTTCTTCAAGAAATCCAATGGCAATAGATACGAAACTTTTTGTAATCGAGAACATTCTATGGAGTGTATCTTTTGTATAGGGCTTATAGTAGCATTCCATGCATATGCGGTCATGGCGCATTATAATAGCGCTGTGTAGTGGAAGCTCCTGCCTGTTTAAGCTTTCAAGGAAGTTGCTCAGCCATTCAGAAGAAATGCCAAGATTTTCAGGTGTGTCAGTTAAAAATAAATTGTTCATAGTAAACCTCATTTCTATATATATTAAAATTATGTAGTTTCAAATAGTATATATAATCTTTGGTAAAAATTTACGCATTAAAATTATTAACTATATTATAATTTTAGATAGCAACAGAGTATCATTATATTATTTTCGTCTATAGTATACCATTTATGAAATGAGTGCGTAAATATATAGTATAAGGATTTTAAAAATTATTTGATGCACTAGTAGTGACTAAGCAAAGTTAGTTATATCTAATATATTGATTATATATCCATGATATAGTATAGTAATAGGACGACCTGAATTTTAGGTATACAATTCCAGTGAAGATTTTACAAATAAAAGTGATGGAATTGATATAAGGAGGAAGATATTTGTGATTAATTTTCTTGTAAAGACGTTTATAAAGGATAGTGACGATGTGGATAATCCTATTGTGCGTCAGAATTATGGGATATTTGCAGGGATAGTAGGAATTATATGTAATGTTTTTTTATTTGCATTTAAGTTTGTAGCAGGAATAATAACAGGCGCTGTATCTATATCTGCGGATGCATTTAACAACTTGTCGGACGCCGGTTCATCAGTTATTACACTTATTGGTTTTAAGCTTGCAGGCAAACAACCAGATGTCGAACACCCTTACGGGCATGGCAGGATGGAATATCTGTCGGGTCTTGTCGTTTCATTTGTTATTGTGATAATGGCTGTGGAATTATTCAAAAGCTCATTTGAAAAAATATTACATCCTGAGGCTATGGAATTCAGCCTGTTGTCGGTAATAATACTTATAGGTTCCATCTGTGTCAAAATGTGGATGGCATTTTTTAATACAGTACTTGGAAAGAAGATATCATCAGCAGCTATGAAAGCAACAGCTACCGACAGCATGTCAGACTGCATAGCAACAGGAGTTGTTCTTGTATCGTTATTTATATCATCATTTTCAGGTTATAATATAGATGGATATGCAGGTGCGGTTGTGGCAATATTCGTATTTTTAGCAGGTATTGATGCGGCAAATGATACAATTCAGCCACTGCTTGGCAAACCACCTGAAAAAGAATTTGTCGATGCAGTAGCACATTGTATTCTTGAAGATGACAAAATTTTAGGTCTGCATGATATGATTGTACATGATTATGGACCGGGAAGGGTATTTGTAACAGTTCATGCAGAAGTGCCTTATGATATGGATATTATGAGTGCACATGATATTGTGGATCTGGCTGAAAACAGAGTGGCACAGAGATTAAACTGCTGGATAACCATACATATGGATCCGGTTGTAACTGATGATGAGATGGTCAATGAATTAAAAACAGTATCCCAAAATGTTATAGACAGCATCGACCCGTCTATAAGTATGCATGATTTCAGGGTGAGCAGGAATCCACAGAGGACTAATATTATATTTGATATTGTCGTTCCATTTGGATATCCGATACCTGATGAGGTATTAAAGAAAAAGATAAGAGATGGAATATTTGAAATAAAGAGTAACTGCTATGCCAATATAACTGTTGATAAATCGTATGTTTTATAATTATGATGAGATATAAAAATGTTATACTGGGTATATAGGTTCAACTATATAGGAATTAGAGCCACAAACAGTCATAGAATATTATGGCTGTTTGTGGCTTTTGGCATGTTATATCCATCCGCCGTCAAGCTGTATAACTTGACCTGTTAGGTAGTCGTGTTCTGTCGCAAGCCTGTATATAAGGTTAGCAACATCTTCCCCACTTCCAAGCCGTCCGGCAGGAATTTCTTCAATAAGGCTGTTCATATCATCCTCAGTTAAGAATTTATTCATATCTGTATCTATTGCACCACAGGCAATGGCATTGACCTGTATATTACTTGGTGCAAGCTCCTTTGCAAGCGCCTTTGTAAATGCATTGACAGCTCCCTTTGTAGCCGAATAAGCGACCTCGCAGCTTGCGCCGCATACACCCCATACGGAAGATATATTAATTATTTTGCCACAATGATTATGAATCATGTCAGGAACGGCAAAGTGGCAGCAGTTGTATAATGAGCCGGTATTTACATTAAATATTCTGTCCCATTCCTGCCTTGTAAGCTCCTGAAAAAGTCCGACGATAGATATTCCTGCATTATTAATGAGAATATCAGTCGGTCCAAATGTATTATGTGCAAGTTCAAACATAGTCCTGGCAGTATCATAATCACTTATGTCTCCTGTAAATGCCACACATCCGGCACCTTTTGATATCAGATAATCTCTGACTTTTATAAGCTTGTCTTCATTGTGTATACAATTAATAACCACATTGTATTGTGAAGAAGCAAAACGCATTGCAGCGGCGCGTCCTATTCCTCTTGAAGCTCCGGTTATAACAACGGTTTTTCTATTACAATCCATATTAATCTCCATTCCGCAGGCTTTTTTAATGCCGGAGGAATCGCAGACCCAATGTCAGATTTGGTTCTGCGATAATGGCTGCTTTGTGACGCCTGCGGTACAAATAGCCAGTGCATTTATGAATTATCCTTTCATAAGAACAGCAGATATTATAATATATTTCTGCAATTTTTTTAATTCCTACAGCATAATTATATAATAAGTAGAAAAGACGATATACGCAAGATATAATATTTTAAAAATGTTTTACAGATATAATAATTTCAAAATGTGGAAAATATTATACTTTTAGGTGGTACATTTATATAAACTGAATAAATGGCATTTGTGCATATTTACTAAATGATGTATACAGGTATAAGAACAAAAAAAGATTATCGACACTCTTCTACATTTTATTCAAAAGTTATCCACTATAAAGAAATACCATTTTATCGGATAAAATACTTATACACAGAATTATCCACATTATCCACAAAAATACTGTTGATAGATATTGTGAATTTCTTATCAATAAACAGAATAAATGTTTTGTTTAATTATAATAAATCTGCGTAAAGCTGCAAGAAATCCCTGTAAAATACTTGACAAATTTGTTGTTTGACATATATAGCAGACAGTATGTTATTTGAGTGAAAAATAAAAATAAAATTATAGAAATTGTGTGAATATACTTGTTAAAAATTAAAATTATGTTATAATAACAATATCAGCAGAGGAGAAGATTTATATTAATATCTTAATCCGAAGCATATCGTGATTCTTCATATATTATTAATTTTATTGAGTAAGGAGGTTTCCTTAACATTTAGATAATTTATCAACTAAGATATTATTTAAAGAGATATAATGGACAGGGTTATTTAATGAATATCCGGCAGTAATACTTATTGATTATAATTCAGGTTTTAAGGATTAATAATATAACCTGTGGGATTTAATTAAAGACCGGTAATATGTTAACAATTAACAGATAATATAAAAGACAATATTTCCTATATTACAGAACATATTATATGGATGTTTATAATAGATATTTATGCAAGTTAATATAATCTGATTAATTAAGTTAATATATATCATAAAGTATCTTAGGATTACAGATGTCAGGGAATGTATAAGTTTTAATATATGTGAAGGTAGTTCAACATGAATAACACGATGATAATACACGAAAAGGAGTTGAACATCATGCGTTTTATAATTACAGGAAGAAATATTGATGTAACAGAAGGTTTAAAGTCAGCAGTAGAGGAGAAGTTAGGAAAGCTCGATAGATTCTTTGCTCCAGAGACAGAAGTTAATGTTACACTTAGTGTGGAAAAAGAAAGACAGAAGATAGAAGTAACTATACCTGTTAAGGGCAATATTATAAGAAGTGAACAGGTAAGCAGTGATATGTATGTTTCAATTGATCTTGTAGAAGAGGTTATTGAACGTCAGTTAAAGAAATATAAGAATAAGATTGTACATAAGCAGCAGAATGCAGCAGCATTTGCCCAGGAATTCGTAGAAAAAGATTACGAAGATGAAGATGAAGTTAAGATTATCAGAACTAAGAAGTTTGGAATTAAGCCAATGGATCCGGAAGAAGCATGTGTTCAGATGGAACTTTTAGGACATAATTTCTATGTATTCTTTAATTCTGAGACAGAAGAGGTTAATGTTGTATATAAGAGAAAGGGCAATACATACGGTCTTATTGAACCTGAACTTGATTAATAATTATATATAATTTAATATAATTTAATTTAAGCTGCCGCTCTAATGGTTTTTAATCATTAGAGCGGTTTTTAGTTTTATTTAAGGTTTTATATTTTTGTACTTCTTGCTTAAAAATATATTTAGTGGTACAATCAAAAAAGAATTTGCTATTAAGGAGATATAGAATGGGACTGGTTCAGAAGTTATTTGGTACACATAGTGACCATGAATTAAAAAGAATTAAACCTATAGCTGATAAAGTTGAAAGCTATCGTGATGCGATGGTGGCATTAAGTGACGAAGAGTTACAGGGGAAGACTTTAGAATTTAAGGACAGATTAAAGAAGGGTGAGACACTTGATGATCTTCTTCCAGAAGCATACGCAGTAGTAAGAGAAGCCGGCAGGAGAGTTCTTGGAATGGAACATTACAGAGTTCAGATTATCGGTGGTATAGTACTACATCAGGGTCGTATAGCAGAGATGAAGACTGGTGAGGGTAAGACACTTGTATCTACACTTCCGGCATATCTTAATGCACTTACAGAAGAGGGAGTTCTTATAGTAACAGTTAATGATTACCTGGCTAAGCGAGATGCTGAGTGGATGGCTCAGATTCACCGTTTCTTAGGTCTTAGCGTAGGTATAGTATTACATGATATGAAGGACGATGAAAGAAGAGAGGCATATGCATGTGATATTACATATGTTACTAATAATGAATTAGGTTTCGATTATCTTCGTGATAATATGGCAATATACAAGGAACAGCTTGTTTTAAGAGAACTTAAGTACTGTATTATTGATGAGGTTGATTCTGTATTAATAGATGAGGCAAGAACTCCTCTTATTATTTCAGGACAGAGTGGCAAGTCAACTAAGCTTTATGAATTATGTGATGTACTTGCAAGACAGTTACAACGTGGTGAGTATAAGGGCGAGATGACTAAGATGCAGGCAATCATGCAGGAAGATATAGAAGAGGACGGAGATTTCGTTGTTAACGAGAAGGATAAGGTTGTTAATCTTACTGAACAGGGTATCCATAAGGTTGAGAAGTTCTTCCATATTGATAATTATGCGGATCCTGAGAATCTTGAGATTCAGCACAATGTAACACTTGCGCTTCGTGCACATAATCTCATGTTCAGGGATAAGGATTATGTAGTTAAGGATGATGAGGTATTAATCGTTGATGAATTTACAGGACGTATAATGCCGGGTCGTAGATTCTCTGACGGACTCCATCAGGCTATTGAAGCTAAGGAACATGTTAAGGTTAAAAGAGAGAGTAAGACTCTTGCGACAATTACTTTCCAGAATTTCTTTAATAAATTTGAAAAGAAAGCCGGTATGACAGGTACAGCTCTTACAGAAGAGAAGGAATTCCGTGAGATATATAACATGGATGTTGTTGAGATACCAACTAATAAGCCGGTAGCAAGAAAAGATTTGAATGATGCTGTATATAAGACTAAGAAGGCTAAGTTTGAAGCGGTTGTTGATTCGGTAATAGAATCACATGAAAAGGGACAGCCGGTACTTGTGGGTACAATAACAATTGATACATCGGAGCTTTTAAGTGAGATGCTTAAGAAGAAGGGAATACCTCATAACGTACTTAATGCCAAGTATCATGAGCTTGAAGCAGAGATAGTATCACAGGCAGGTAAGCATGGTGCAGTAACCATTGCAACTAATATGGCTGGCCGAGGAACTGATATTAAGCTTGATGATGATGCAAGGGCAGCAGGCGGTCTTAAGATAATCGGTACAGAAAGACATGAATCGAGACGAATTGATAACCAGTTAAGAGGCCGTGCCGGAAGACAGGGAGATCCTGGTGAATCAAGATTTTATATATCACTTGAAGATGACCTGATGAGATTATTTGGTCAGGAAAGATTAATGAATATCTTTAATACTCTTGGTGTTGACGAGCATGAACAGATTGAACATAAGATGCTTAGCAGTGCCATTGAGAAAGCACAGAAGAAGATAGAGACTAATAACTATGGTATAAGAAGCCGTCTTCTTGAATATGATCAGGTTATGAATGAACAAAGAGAGATTATCTATGCCGAGAGAAGAAGAGTTCTTAACGGCGAGAGCATGCGTAATTCGGTACTCAAGATGATTACAGACTTTGTTGAGAATACGGTCAACAGATGTATTAATGAAGATAAGGACAGTAAAGAATGGGATTACAACGAGATTAATGAGCTTTTAGTTCCAACAATTCCATTTGAACCTATTACATATAATGAGAATATCAGAAATAAAAATGAACTTATACATGACCTCAAGGAAAAAGCTGTTAAGATGTATGAGGACAAGGAAGCTTTATTTACTGAGCCGGAACAGATAAGAGAGATAGAGCGTGTAGTTCTTCTTAAGGTTATTGACCGTAAATGGATGGATCATATTGATGATATGGACCAGCTTAAGCAGGGTATTGGCCTTCAGGCTTATGGACAAAGAGATCCGGTTGTACAGTATAAGGTAATGGGATATGATATGTTTGATGATATGACAAGGGGAATTACAGAAGATACTGTAAGACTTCTTATGCATATTCAGGTAGAACAGAAAGTTGAAAGAGAGCAGGTAGCTAAGGCTACAGGAACTAACAAGGATGATGCTCCTTCTGTAAAGGGACCTGTTAAGAGAACAGAAAAGAAGATTTATCCTAATGATCCATGTCCATGCGGAAGTGGATTGAAGTACAAAAACTGTTGTGGAAGACATGCATAGAAGTGATTGCTGTTCATAGGCACACAACAAAAGCTGTTCAGAAATTGTGATTAGTGTGAACGGTAACAAAAAATTAATAATTGCTGAATTTGGCTGTAATAATTATCCGGTTATGTTTGTCTGGATATAAAGATATTAATATTATATTTAACAGACCATTATTTAGTACACATGGAATGGACAGGCGGTTATTTACCAGATGGTAGTTGGTTTTATAGAGCTTGTCCATTTATCATAAAATAATAATTTTAAGGTCAGGGGATTAGACATTGGTAGAATTAGATCAGTACAGATATAAGCTTGCAGGATATGACAAGCCGCTTGAGAATATAAGACAGGCTTTGGATCTTGATAATAAGAAAAAGAGAATTGAAGAACTGGAAGCAGATATGGAAGCACCGGGTTTCTGGGATGATACAGATAAGTCACAAAAAGCCATGAAGGAGTTAAAGGGACTTAAGGATGCATTTGAAAAATATGATGAGCTTACACAGTCACTTGAAGATGTTAAGGTGCTTATAGAGATGGCAGAGGAAGAGAATGATACAAGCCTGCTTCCAGATATTGAAAGCGAGGTTACATCATTTGAGGAAAAACTTGAAAGTCTTAGAATAGATACGATACTTTCAGGCGAATATGACAAATGTAATGCCATTCTTACATTACATGCAGGTGCCGGAGGAACAGAAAGCTGCGACTGGTGTCAGATGTTGTTCAGAATGTATACAAGATGGGCAGAAAGAAAAGGTTATCAGGTTCAGACAATTGATTATCTTGAAGGTGAAGAAGCAGGAATAAAGTCAGTTACAATAGAGATATCAGGTGAAAATGCATACGGACATTTAAAGTCAGAGCATGGAGTTCACAGACTTGTAAGAATATCTCCATTTAATGCGGCAGGAAAGAGACAGACTTCCTTTGTATCGTGTGATGTTATGCCGGATATTGAAGAAGATGTGGATATTGAGATTAATGATGATGATTTAAGGATAGATACCTACAGGGCGAGTGGTGCAGGTGGACAGCATATTAATAAGACATCATCAGCGATAAGAATTACACATATTCCTACAGGAATAGTTGTACAATGCCAGAATGAAAGGTCACAGCATCAGAATAAAGATAAGGCAATGCAGATGTTAAAGGCTAAGCTGTATCTTTTAAAACAGCAGGAAAATGCGGAAAAGACCTCTGGTATAAGAGGAGATGTAAAGGATATTAATTTTGGCAATCAGATACGAAGCTATGTATTACAGCCATATACAATGGTAAAAGATCACAGAACTAATAAAGAAGTAGGTAATGCGCAGAGTGTGCTGGATGGTAATATAGATCCATTTATTAATGCATATCTTACATATTTAAGCATAGATAAGAAATAGAACGAATAGGAGGAGATTGATATGGCAGATTATATGAAGCCGGTTATATTTAAGTTAAATGAAGAGATGTTTGGGGTAGATATTAATAAGGTACAGGGGATTGAGAAACAGATTAATATTGTACCTGTACCTAATTCAACGTCATATATTGATGGAATTATTAATTTAAGAGGTGAGGTAGTTCCGGTATATGATTTAAAGAAGAAGTTTGGAATGGAATCAGGCGGCATAAGCGAGAATTTTATTATTGTAAGATTTAATGGAGTAGCACTTGCATTAGGCGTGGATGCAGTACTTGAGATAGATGATCTTCCTGCTGATAAGGTTGTTTCTATGCCTTCTATGGTTAAGACAAGTGCAACAGCATATCTTGACAGGGTTGCTAATCTTAAGGAAGGACTTGTGATTCTTCTTGATATAGATAAGCTTCTTACAGATGAAGAAACTAATAATGTTAAGAAGCTTGCAGATGATATGGCACAGAACTAATATGTTTTATTGTGGAATAAAGATTAGTGGGAATTGTTATATCAATTTTTTTAGAAATATATCAGATTTGTTAAAACAATAACAGATGCTGTTTATATTTTTATGTAATTCTTATATACTATACAGGTGGAGTTCATTAAGCATTATTAATAATATGTAATATACTATATTGCCGTTTTGCGGCGGAACGGAGAATGTATGGGGACAACTAAAACATTTGATAGAAGTGCAGGAATACTTATGCCTGTAAGCAGTCTTGCCTCGCCATATGGCATAGGAACATTTGGCACAGAAGCATATAATTTTGTTGATTTTGTAAAAAAATGCAATCATAAATACTGGCAGGTGCTGCCACTTGGACCGACTACATATGGAGATAGTCCATATCAGTCATTTTCGGCATTTGCGGGTAATCCATACTTTATTGATCTGGATATGCTTGTAGAGGAAGGCCTGCTTAACAAATCAGAGCTTTTATGCAGGGACTGGGGTGACGGTCATGTTCCGGTCAATGTGTCAGAGGATGATGCATTGAATGGAAGATATACTGATAATAGGGATATTAATCTTGGCAATGAAAGTTATGTAAGCTATGAGAAGATGTATAAGGTTCGTTTTGAAGTACTGCATATAGCTTTTGACAGATTTAAAAATAATGATAATGAAGCAGATGAGTATGACAGATTTATAACAGATAATGAGTTCTGGCTGCCGGATTATGCACTTTTTATGGCATTAAAGGATTACTATAAGGGTGTGTCATGGGCAGAATGGGATGACGATATCAGATTCAGAACAGAAGCCGGACTTAATAAATACAGACACCTTTTAAAGGATGATATAGATTTCTGGATTTTTGTGCAGTATGAATTTGATAAGCAGTGGACAGCTCTTAAGGAATATGCCAATGATAATGGAATTAAGATAATTGGTGATATTCCTATATATATGGGGTATGACAGTGCTGATGTATGGGCTGATACAAAAGATTTCCAGCTTGATGATAATCTTGAATCAACCGATGTAGCCGGAGTCCCACCTGATGCATTTTCAGAGCTTGGACAGAAATGGGGCAATCCATTGTACGACTGGGAGACTATAGAAGCAGATGACTTTACATGGTGGAGACAGCGTATGAAAAAGTCTGCACAGTTATATGATGTGATAAGAATAGATCATTTTATAGGAATAGTAAAATATTATGCTATTCCTGCTGATATGCCAGATGCAAGACGTGGAGTGTATAGAAAAGGTCCGGGTAAGAAGCTTACCGATGTAATTAATGAGGCAATAGGAGATAAGCAGATAATTGCTGAGGATTTAGGAGTATTTCTTCCAGAGGTTGATGAACTTTTAAAGGAAAATAATTATCCGGGTATGAAGGTGCTTGAATTTGCATTTGGCGGCGACAGAATGAATCCGCATCTTCCATATAATTATACAAGAGATTGTGTTGTATATGGCGGAACACATGATAATGAGACACTTATGGGATATTTCGAAGAACATCCCGATTGGGAGCTTAGTTATGCATATGAGTATCTTGACACCCGCAATAAAGACAGGATGGTAGATAATGTATTCAGGGCGGCATATTCAAGTGTAGCCTGTCTTGTAATATTTGCAGTTCAGGATATACTTAAGCTTGGTAACTGGGCAAGAATCAATACACCGTCTACACTTGGCAATAACTGGAAGTGGAGAATGAATAAGGGTGCTCTTACTGAAAAACATGTCAATGATATGAGATATCTTGCAAGTGTATTTGGAAGGGAATAATTTTGCTGACGGTTAATCGCATGTGCAAACATTATTATTAAATAATTTATAATATTATAACAGATAAAAGAAATGTATTACAATTTTAGGATGATGTATAACATATGATTTCATATAATTTGCTATCAGCTTGGGAATTTAATACATTTCTTTTTTATTTTAATATGTATTATATATTCCATATTTTTTTGGAAATCTGTTTAACAGTGGTGTCAGACCGTATAAAAATATTTTCTGGTTTAACAGAATGATTATAGATTGTGGTTATTTAGCAGCTGTACAATTAATGTTTTTAACAAATACAATATAAAGGTTGCAATATAGCTGATATTATGATAATATTCTTTCTGTCATGTACAAGTGTCTTTGCTACACGAACAGTAAAATACAATTGTATGCGACAGGAGGATTTTATGGCTAACGATATAAAGTATTATGTTGTAAAACAAAAGGCTCTGCCGGAAGTGCTTCTTAAGGTCGCTGAGGTCAACAGACTTATAGAGATTAAAGGAATACCAATAGCAGATGCGACAGAAAAGGTTGGTATAAGCAGAAGCTCCTATTATAAATATAAGGATGATATATTCCCATTCAGGGATAATGTTAAAGGAAAGACGATAACATTTGTATTATCAATGGATGATGAACCGGGACTTTTATCACTCGTATTAAAGAAGGTCGCTAAGTTTAAGGCTAACATTCTTACAATTCATCAGACAATTCCTGTAAATGGAGTTGCTTCACTT
This sequence comes from uncultured Eubacterium sp., assembly GCA_900545725.1. Classification (GTDB taxonomy): domain Bacteria; phylum Bacillota; class Clostridia; order Lachnospirales; family Lachnospiraceae; genus Lachnospira. Next base: position 16,149 of record URAI01000023.1, on the reverse strand, counting down.
ACATTAAGTGTTGATATTTTACCAACGACAGGTGATTCATCCAAGATGATTGAAGAGATAGAGCAGCTTGAAGGAATAAGATATCTTAAGATTTTAAGCCGCGAATAGTGTGAAAATATTTATTTATAATAACAGAATGGAGAAAATTATGGCAAAGATTGCAGTATTAGGTTATGGAACGGTAGGCTCTGGTGTTGTTGAGGTATTGCAGACTAACAATGCTTCTATTGAAAAGAGAGCTGGAGAGAATATCGAGATAAAGAGTGTTCTAGATTTAAGAGATTTTCCGGGCGACCCTATTCAGGAGAAGATTGTACACGATGTGGATGTTATTATTAATGACCCTGAGATTGATGTGGTAGTTGAGGTTATGGGGGGCATTGAACCGGCATTTACATTTGTAAAGAAAGCACTTGAGGCAGGTAAGAGCGTATGTACTTCTAATAAGGCATTGGTTGCGGCACATGGACCTGAGTTACTTGCAATGGCCAAATCAAGAAATCTTAACTTTATGTTTGAGGCATCGGTTGGTGGCGGTATTCCTATTATAAGACCGTTAAACCAGTGCCTTACAGCAGATGAGATTACACAGATAACAGGTATTCTGAACGGTACAACTAATTATATTCTGACTAAGATGAGCCGTGATGGAAGCTCTTATGAGGAAGTCTTAAAGGAAGCACAGCAGTTAGGATATGCAGAACGTAATCCTGAGGCTGATGTTGAGGGTTATGATGCATGTAGAAAGATAGCAATTCTTACATCATTAGCTTTTGGTTCAACAGTTAATTATGAGGATGTATGCACAGAGGGAATTACTAAGATTTCTACAGAGGATTTTGCTTATGCAGAAAAGATAGGCTGCGTTGTCAAGCTTCTTGCAACAAGTAAGAAGATTAATGATAAGGTATATGCCATTACAGCACCATTTTTAATCGAAAAAGAACATCCACTCTACAATGTCAACGATGTTTTAAATGGTATATATATCAAAGGAAATGTTATAGGTGATGTAATGTTTTTCGGAGCCGGAGCAGGTAAGCTTCCAACAGCCAGTGCAGTTGTAGCGGACGTGGTTGATTGTGTTAAGCATAAAGGTAAAAATGTAATGACTGTATGGAGTTCAGAAAAGATTGAACTTGGCAATGTTGAGGATGTGGAAAGATATTTCTTTGTAAGAGTTAAAGGTAGCGTAGATAAGGACCTTTCAGAGGTTGAAAAGGCATTTGGAGATATAGATGTTGTTACAGTTGATGGAATAGACGGAGAATTTGGATTTGTAACATCACTTATGACAGAAAAGGCATTTAATGCCGCAGCAGCTAATGTTGAAGTTATCAACAGAATAAGAATAGATAAGACAAGAATCTAGTATACAGATTAAATTGATACTCTGAGCGGTTTTAAATCAATAATATAGCAGAATCGTTAAATTATACTATACAATAAGTGGACTCGCAGACTCGACACCCAACAATATCAGAGTGTGCAGAAATGAGGATTGGAAATGAAGTATTTAATAGTTCTTGGAGATGGTATGGCAGACAATGACATCCCTGAGCTTGGAAATAAGACACCACTTGAATATGCAGATACACCGGCAATGGATAAATATTCAAAGTTATCAGAGATAGGAATGGTACACACAATTCCCGATGGAATGGCACCGGGAAGTGATACTGCCAACCTTTCGGTATTAGGTTATGACCCTAAAGAATATTATACAGGACGTTCACCATTAGAAGCATTAAGTATTGGCGTAGATATGAAGCCTACAGATGTGGCATTAAGATGTAATATTGTAACGGTATCAACTGATGACCTTCCATATGAAGAGAAGACAATAATTGACCACAGTTCGAGTGAGATATCAACAGAGGATGCAGCAGTTCTTCTTGAAGCTGTAAAAAAGGAGCTTGAAAATGATATTTACAAGTTCTATGTTGGTACAAGCTACAGACATCTTACAATCTGGGATAATGGTGAAGTAGTTGAACTTACACCGCCACATGATGTATTAGGTCAGAAGATAGGACAGTATCTTCCTAAGGATAAGGCGCTGTATGATATGATGAAGAAGAGTTACGATATACTTGCCAACCATCCTGTCAATCAGGAAAGAATCAAAAAAGGTCTTAATCCTGCCAACTCAATATGGTTCTGGGGTGCAGGAACGCGTCCTATGTTATCACCATTTGTTGAAAAAACAGGACATACTGGTGCCATGATATCAGCCGTAGACCTTCTTAAAGGAATTGCTGTAGGTGCAGACATGAAGGTGGTTGAAGTAGAGGGAGCTAACGGCGGTCTTGATACTAATTATGAGGGCAAGGCAGATGCAGCATATACTGCACTTGTGGAAGATGGATGTGATTTTGCATATATCCATCTTGAAGCACCTGACGAGATGGGACATCAGGGAAGCTATGAAAGAAAGGTTCAGGCTATAGAAAATCTCGATAAGAGAATTATTGCAAGAGTTACTAAAAAACTTGAAGAGGCAGGCGTTGATTATAGAATGTTAGTTCTTCCTGACCATCCTACACCTGTTGCTATAAGAACACATGTGTCAGACCCAGTTCCATATATGTTATATGACAGTACTAAGAAGCAGTCACATACATGGAATTATAATGAGAAGGAAGCTAAGGAAAGCGGTAATTATATAGCTGAGGGTCATACAATAATTAATCATTTATTCGAATAATAAATAAGTGGCAGGTATGTTGTTATATTTCAGGAAGGATATAATAATTACATATATAGAAAATAGAGAAATGCAGAGAGGAAATGGAAAATGGTAAAAGTAGTAAAATTTGGCGGAAGCTCACTTGCGAGTGCAGAACAGTTTAAGAAGGTCGGTAATATTATAAGGGCTGATGAAAGCAGAAGATATGTTGTACCATCAGCACCGGGAAAGAGATTTTCTGATGATACCAAGGTTACAGATATGCTCTATAAGTGTTATGCAGAGGCAGAGGCCGGCAAGAGTTTTGATAAGCAGTTAAAGGCTATCAAAGAAAGATATAATGAGATTATCAAGGGACTTGGACTTAAATTATCACTTGATGAACAGTTTGATACAATAAGAAAACAGTTTGAAGCAGTTGCAGGTAAGGATTATGCAGCTTCAAGAGGTGAATACTTAAATGGTATAATTATGGCTAATTATCTTGGCTATGAATTTATAGATGCTGCAACAGTTATCTGCTTTGATAAGGATGGAGAATTTGATTCAGAAAAGACTAACACAGTTCTTTCAGAAAGACTTGCCAAGACTGAAAATGCAGTTATTCCGGGATTTTACGGTGCAATGCCTAATGGCTGCGTTAAGACATTTTCAAGAGGTGGTTCAGATGTTACAGGTTCAATTGTCGCAAGAGCTTTAAAAGCTAATGTATATGAAAACTGGACAGATGTTTCTGGTTTCCTTGCCGCAGATCCAAGAATAGTAAAGAATCCTAAGCCTATTACAACTATTACATATAAGGAATTAAGAGAGCTTTCATATATGGGTGCTACAGTACTCCATGAATCAGCTATATTCCCTGTAAGAAAAGAGGGGATTCCAATCAATATCAAGAATACTAACGCACCTGAAGATAAGGGTACAATGATTGTTGAGACAACTTGCAGCGTTCCTGAATATACAATTACAGGTATTGCAGGTAAAAAGGGATTCGTATCAATCGGTATAGATAAGGATATGATGAACTCAGAGATAGGTTTCGGACGTAAGGTATTACAGGTATTTGAAGATAATGGAATATCATTTGAGCACATGCCATCAGGAATTGATACAATGACAGTATTTGTTCATCAGGACGAATTTGTTGAAAAGGAACAGAAGGTGCTTGCTGAATTACACAGAGCTGTTAATCCTGATACAATCGAGCTTGAATCAGACCTTGCACTGATTGCAGTGGTTGGTCGTGGTATGAGAAACAGCTCAGGTATTGCAGGAGCAATATTTGCAGCTTTAGCTAAGGCAAAGGTTAATGTTAAGATGATTGATCAGGGTTCAAGCGAGCTTAATATTATCATCGGTGTAAGAAATAAATACTTTGATGATGCAATCAAGGCCATATATAATGCGTTTATTCCTGAAGAAAATTAATATTAATCGGTACATTTATAGATTATATACGGTACAATTTTAGAAAATTTTGTTATATTAAAACTTCCTTCCGGGTGGATAAGTAAAATTATGAACTACTTATTATACGGGAGGAAGTTTTTTAGGTTCACTGCCATGAGTTGATGGATTTATATTTAGTTATAAGAATATTTAATTGAAATATTTTGCATAGTAGAACTGTTAAATTTAATTATTGTATCAATGTTGAAACTTTGAATTATGTATTGACAACATTGCTGAACGTTATATAATGTATTCAGTATTGCAATGTGCACAAAAAGGTTTGCATAGTATTAATTGCAATGATAATAATATACAATTTAAAATGCTTTTTGTATACAATAGGGGGTGGTATACTTGAGGGGATAAAGCTGATTTTGTTATTGATTTATAAAGATTGTAAAAATAAGAATAGAGAAGACATATGAAGAAGAGTATCGTATTTTTTTATCGGTAATAATGATAATGTTAAGTTGTTCTAATAATATTTATGCAGAAAATGTGAAATATGGAGCTAATGATATAGTATATGAACAAAATTATGTATTTAGTGATGGAAGGTTAACGGATGTAAAAGATGAAAATGGAATAGATGATTATTTTGATAGAAATATATTCTATGATTATGATAGAAGTTAGTGGGGGATAACAGATGAAAAAGAAATGTATATGCATCACAGCTTTAGGCTTAATATTGCTTTCGGGCTGTGGTAATGCTATAGAAAATAATAATGTAACGACAGTAGAGGAGGCTTCAACTCCATCAGTTGCATTAAGCACAATAGAAGCTATGCAGCCATGGAATCAGAGTATTCCGAAAGAAAAGTGCAATTTATTTGAAAAGGCTGATTTGGTAAGTTATGATGAAGGTTCAGCCCAGTGGAAGAATGATAAAGCTATGGCACAGTTACAGATAAAAGACAATATGACATATCTTACATATCAAAGTCAGCTCGGAGAATGCAATGACATAGAATTTGATTATATCCAGCCCAAAATGCTTGCCAATACGTGTTTTTATGAGGCGGATATTAATAATGATGGCATAAAAGAATTATTGCTTTCATATATACAAGGTACAGGAACAGGGTATAGCAAGGGCGGAATGTGTATATATGATTTTGAAAAGGATAAGTTTATACCATTATTTAGCGGAAAAGAAAAAGCGTATGATTTCACTGATGAACAAAAGCAGGATATATTAAGTGTTATTGCTGAATGGAATACTAGAGGATTTAAAGAAACGGAAAATGTAGAAATTAATAATATATCAGATATAAATACATCAGTATTTAATCCGACACTTGTTAAGTCAGGTGGACAATATAAGATTCAGGTAGAAATTCTTCTTCCGGGTGCAGATAATTATAAGAACAGTAAGACATTTTATGCATTGTTTGATTACAATGATGGAAATTTGAAATTAGATTCATTATATTGCAGGTAATGAATGAGGTAAGGTAGTAAGAATAAAATATAAAAACAGGCTGTATACTAATTCATTTAGATATGTCATCTTGTTATAAGAATGATACACACATTTTTAACAGATAACATATTACATGACATGTATACAGCCTGTTTTCATATCTCAGACTACCAATAAAGTATTTTAAATATAAATCAATTCAGTATTTTAATAAAATTGCGCATTGTTATTATATATCTGCTGCATATTATCAATAAGTTCAGGACTTGAAAACATTGCAAGCATTACTGCAAAGAAGAGAAGTCCAAGACAGACACCGCATATTCCAAGACACAGACCGGCAACGGCAGTTCCCTCAAAACGTCCTATTCTGTTTTTGGAAAGAATAGAAAGTACAATGGCGGAAATGGCAAATGGTATGCCAAGGAAATATAGCATTGATGTAACGATGGATGCTATACCAAATATAAGCGAGAACAAGCCTAGCTTATCCTTAGGCTTCTGATTGTATGGTGGGCGTGGCGGATAGCCGTTGTTATAATTATTATAAGGACTGCCACCATTGTTAAATCCATTATTCATATTGTTGTTATAAGGATTATTAAACTGCTGGTTATTATATCCGTTATTCTGAGGATTATTATTTTCATTAGTATTATTGTTGTAATTATTATCCATTTATAATCTCCATCTGCTTTTAAGCTGTAAATTAAGATAAATATTATCACAAAAATAAAGATTTGTAAAATCATTGTAAGATATGGCTGATTGTAACAGAAAATAATAATCGCTTTCTTGTGACAGACTGAAAGTTTATTTACAAAAGTTATGTAATTACAAGTATAAGAACAAGGGAGTAAACTTGTATTTGCAAGCTGGTTGATTAAATATTTCAAGGCTGATATAATATTATATGTCTGCGTATAGTATGTTAAGTTGTTGTATGTAAACATATAATATATTAATGTTTTATATGTGAATACATAATATATTATGTTAAGGGATGTATGCTTACATATAATAAGTTAAGTGGTTATATTGCTATGTGATATAGACGTTGTATGATTAAGTCAGGTGTACATGCTATACAATGCAGCAGATGCCGTATTTTACATAGTTGTTAAAATAATAACAAAAACATATTTAGGAAATAACAAAAAGGAGTTTTAACATAATGGATATTATCAAAAAGATATCAGAAGAATTACAGGTCAAGGCGGGGCAGGTAGAAGCTGCTGTTAAGCTTATAGATGAGGGATGTACAATTCCATTTATCGCACGATATAGAAAAGAAGTAACAGGAGCGTTAGATGATGAGCAGTTAAGAAGTCTTGATGAGAGATTAAGATATCTTAGAAATCTTGAAGACAGAAAACAGCAGGTAATATCTTCTATTGAAGAGCAGGGAAAGCTTACAGAAGATTTAAAGGCACAGATTATTGCTGCAGAGACTATGGTGCTTGTAGAAGATTTATACCGTCCATATAAGCAGAAGAGAAGAACAAGAGCAACCATTGCAAAGGAAAAAGGCCTTGATTCTCTGGCAGAATATATAATGAAGCAGGATAGTGATAAGACTTTAGAGGATGAGGCAGCTAAGTATATTTCTGATGCAGAGGGAAAAGAAGTAAAGGATGTTAAGGAAGCCATTGCGGGAGCTATGGATATTATTGCAGAGCAGATATCAGATGTGGCTGACTATAGAACATATATAAGAGATATTACATTTAAAGAGGGAAGCATAGTATCAGCAGCCAGGGATAAGGAGGCAGAGTCGGTATATGAGATGTATTATGAATACAGTGAACCGGTATGCTCAATTCCGGGACACAGAATACTTGCAATCAACCGTGGTGAATCAGAAAAATTACTTACAGTCAAGATAGCTGCACCGGTTGACAGAATATTAAGATATTTGGAAAAACAGCTTATAATATCAGATAATGAATATACAGCACCGGTTATTAAGGATGTAATTGCTGATGCATACTCAAGACTTATTGCACCGGCAATAGAAAGAGAGATAAGAAGCAGCCTTACAGAGACGGCAGAAGATGGAGCAATTAAGGTATTTGGAAAGAATCTTGAACAGTTACTTTTACAGCCGCCTATTGAAGGTAAGACCGTGCTTGGCTGGGACCCGGCATTTAGGACAGGCTGTAAGCTTGCAGTAGTAGATGGAACAGGAAAGGTACTTGATACTAAGGTTATATATCCTACAGCACCACATAATAAAGTAGAGGAATCAAAAGATGAGGTTGAGAAGCTGATAAAGAAATATAATGTAACACTTATTTCCTGTGGAAATGGTACAGCATCAAGAGAATCAGAACAGATAATAGCTGATATGATAAAGGAACGCAATCTTACTAATGTTGATTATGTAATAACAAATGAAGCGGGAGCTTCTGTATATTCAGCAAGTAAGCTTGCAACAGAAGAATTTCCTGATTTTGATGTTGCACAAAGAAGTGCTGTATCAATAGCAAGAAGAGTTCAGGACCCATTGGCCGAACTTGTTAAGATTGACCCTAAATCAATCGGAGTAGGACAATACCAGCATGATATGAACCAGAAGAAGCTGAACGAGACGCTTACAGGAGTGGTGGAAGATAGCGTTAATAAGGTCGGAGTAGACCTCAATACAGCATCAGCCTCATTATTGGAATATATTTCAGGAATCTCTAAGGCAGTTGCTAAAAATATTGTTGATTACAGAGAGAATAATGGACGTTTTACTAACAGAAAACAGCTTCTTAAGGTTGCTAAATTAGGACCTAAGGCATTTGAGCAGTGCGCCGGATTTATGAGAATATCAGGTGGTGACAATCCTCTTGATGCCACAAGTGTGCATCCTGAAAGTTATGCAGCAGCAGCTAAGCTTTTAGAGCTTATGGGATATGATATTAATTCAATAACATCAGGAGAGCTTATAGGCTTAAGAAGTAAGGTTGAGGATGTAAAGAAGCTGTCAGATGAACTTGGAATAGGACAGATGACTCTTGAAGATATAATAAAGGAGCTTGAAAAGCCAGGCCGTGACCCTAGAGATGAGATGCCTAAGCCTATATTAAGAAAAGATGTACTTAATATGGAAGATTTAAAGCCGGGCATGATTCTTAAAGGAACCGTAAGAAATGTAATTGACTTCGGTGTATTTGTAGATATCGGTGTACATCAGGATGGACTTGTGCATATATCACAGATGTCAGCATTTAAAAGAGTACAGCATCCACTTGACGTAGTAAGTGTAGGTGACATTATAGATGTAAGAGTAATGGATGTAGATGTTGCAAAAGCAAGAATATCGCTGTCAATGATTCTTGATGAAAATACAGCCAAAAGAAAAGATGAAAGAAAGAACAATAAGAATAATAAGTCAGGAAATAATAACAGGAATAAGAATACAAAGCCTAAGAAGCAGGGACTTAATCTTAGCGGACTTTCAAAGTTTATGCGTTAATTATATGCATTAATAAAAGACAGCAAACTTTTAACAGGCGCACTTATATATAAGGCAATATTGATAGTCAGATTGTTTTTATTAAAATATACCAGATGGATACAGGTGTGCAGAAATGAGGGATATATGGCAGATAGCAATTCACAATTTACAGTTGATTTTACGGCTGAGGTAACAAAACAGGATCTGATGAATTTTAAGTTGTATCATAATTACCATAGTGTAGGCGGCGTAGCAGGATTTTTATTCGGAATAATAGCACTTATAATATGCGGCTTTTCAATAGCTAATAAGCTGAATATTTCATATATATTAATGATGGGATTTTTCGGGTTATTCTTTACAGTGTATACACCAATTGGCATGAAGCTTAAAGTTAATAGCCAGATTAAGCAGAATCCGGCATTTAATAAGCCTATAAGATATGTTGTAACAGAAGATAAGATAACTTTAACTATGGGTGATGTGACAGAAGAGCTTATGTGGGATGATATATTCAGAATAAAGTGTACAGGAAGAAGTCTTGTATTATACATTACGTCAGTACGTGCAAATATTATTCCGTTAAAATGCATTGGCAATCAGATGGAAGCTTTTCTTAATATAGCCAATAAAAAGTTAAAACCATTCCAGTTAAAGTTAAATCAACAGAAGGTTATTGAATCGGCTAAGAAGGATTTATAAGCCGGTATGTGTAATATAATTGCCGGAAATGAGGATTTTATGATAAAGGAAACATTTAGTGCCAAAGAAACATTCGATTTAGGTTATGAACTTGGAAAGAATGCAAAGGCAGGACAGATATTCAGACTGGATGGAGATTTAGGCGTTGGAAAAACTGTATTTACGCAGGGCTTTGCAAAAGGTCTTGGAATAACAGAGCCTATTAACAGTCCGACGTTTACAATAATTCAAGTCTATAATGAAGGCAGACTGCCGCTATATCATTTTGATGTTTATAGAATAGCAGACATATCTGAAATGGATGAACTAGGATATGAAGAATATTTTTATTCAGATGGAGTATGCCTTATAGAATGGGGAAGTATGATAGAAGAGCTGCTTCCTCGGGAAACGATAAATATAACTATAAAAAAAGACCTTCAAAAAGGGTTTGATTACAGGATGATATCAATAGATAATGGAGATTAGTGTGAAAAATAAGCTTGATAGCTTATTTTCTCACAAGTTCATAAGTGAACTGGCTATTTGTGTCGCAGGCGTCACAAAGCAGCCCTTATCGCAGAGCCGGATCTGACATTTGGCTCGCGATTCCTCCGGTATTAGAAAATGCCTGCGGAATGGAGATTAGTATGAGGATTCTAGGTATAGAAAGTTCAGCTGTTACAGCATCGGTTGCAATAATTACTGATGAAGTGCTTACAGCCGAATATACAATTAATTATAAAAAGACACATTCACAGACATTATTACCTATGATAGATGAGATATGTAAGATGACAGAAACGGATATTGGCACAGTTGATTTAATTGCCGTGTCAATAGGACCGGGTTCATTTACAGGTCTGCGTATCGGGGCTGCCACAGGTAAAGGAATAGCGCTAGCTACAAAATGTGACATGGTGGCTGTGCCTACTCTTAAAGCTATGGCATATAATTTTTATGGTAATACCGGGGCGGTAATATGCCCTGTTATGGATGCAAGAAGAAAGCATCTTTATACAGCTTTATATCGTTTTAATCATAATAATGAACTGGAGTGTCTGATGGATAAATCTCTTTTATCTTATGAAGAACTTTGTGGGAAACTTAATGGCATGAAGGACGATATACATACAGGCATAATCTTTACAGGTGATGGAATAGATGTGGCAAGAGACTATTTTGATGAAGAATTAACCTGTGACTATAACTATGCACCGGCACATTTAAGAAGCCAAAAAGCAGGAAGCGTTGCAATGGCTGCACTTGATATGTATAAGGCAGGAGAAGTGACAGATGCTGCACATTTAAGTCCTGATTATCTAAGACCATCACAGGCAGAAAGAGAGCGCATGAATAGTAATGAGTGATTTTATAATCGAAAGGATGACAAGAGCTGATGTATCTCAGGTTGAGAGCATTGAGCAGTCAATATTTTCAATTCCATGGTCAGAGAAGTCATTTATTGATGCATGTGAGACACCGGAAAATGTGTATATTGTATGCAGACATGATGACAGGGTAGCAGGATACTGCGGATTATGGACAGTACTTGGAGAAGGCAATATTACTAATATGGCGGTGGCACAGGAATATAGAAGACAGGGAATTGCAGAACTTCTTATGAAGAATATGGAAAAAATAGCATCGGATAATAATGGCGTTGATGTATTTTTCCTAGAAGTAAGACAGAGTAATACACCGGCAATATCTCTTTATGAGAAAATGGGTTATAAAGCCATAGGTACAAGAAAGCGTTTCTATGAGAAACCGGTCGAGGATGCAATAGTAATGTCAAAGATGTTGATACAAGGAGATTAGTATATGTTAGATGTTTGTTTATTAGGAACAAGCGGGATGCTGCCTTTGCCGGGAAGATGGCTTACATCCTGTATGATGAGATATAATGGAAGCAGTCTTTTAATAGATTGTGGAGAAGGGACACAGATATCCATTAAAGAAAAGGGATGGAGTTTTAATCCGATCGATGTAATATGTTTTACGCATTATCATGCAGATCATATAAGCGGACTTCCCGGACTTCTTCTTACGATAGGTAATTCGGACAGAACCAGACCCATAACTTTAATAGGACCTAAAGGACTTACAAGGGTTGTTAATGCATTAAGAACGATAGCACCGGAACTGCCATATGAACTTAAATTTATAGAGCTTAGTGAACAGCAGGAACATATATCAATTAATGGATATGAGATAACAGCATTTAAAGTACAGCATGCGGTAACATGTTATGGGTACTCTGTAAATATTCCAAGAATAGGTAAATTTGATGTAAATAAGGCAAAGCAGCTTAACATTCCGCAGAATTACTGGAACAAATTGCAGCATGGTGCAACTATTAATCATGATGGTCAGGTATATACGCCTGATATGGTCGTTGGAGAGGCAAGACAGGGGATAAAGGTCACATATTGTACTGATTCCAGACCGGTAAAGGCTATTTCGGATAATGCAAAGAATTCAGATTTATTCATTTGTGAGGGGATGTATGGTGAAAGTGGCAAAGAAGCGAAAGCGAAAGAATATAAGCATATGACATTTAAAGAGGCAGCAGGACTGGCAAAGGAAGCGCAGGTTAAAGAAATGTGGCTTACACACTATAGTCCGTCACTTGTAAGGCCGATAGATTATATAGATAGTATAAAGGATATATTTCCAGATGTATATGCGGCCACAGATGGCAGGACAGCAGAGCTGATATTTAAAGACTGATATATACCGGTATTAAAAGAACTGGCATTACAGTCTGTATTGTAAGCAATCTGCAAATATATGGAGGTGATTAAGATGAAAAAGAAGAATGTTAAGACCTCAATAGTTATTTTATTAATGGTAGTAGCTGGAATTGCATACTATTATTATTTATCTAACAGAACACCGTCAGTTGATGCAACACAGCAGGCAGTAGATAATCAGGAGCTTGGAGACTTATTATCAAGGGATGTTGATAATAATTATCCACAGTCGCCTAAAGAAGTTGTCAAGCTTTATATGCGTATTGCAAAGCAGTACTATGGTAATAATATAAGCGAGGATCAGATAGATACTCTCGGAAAGCAGGCAAGACGTCTGTTTGATGATGAATTAAAGTCAAAGCAGTCAGAAGATGAGTTTTTAAAAGCGCTTAAACAAGAGATTTCTGATTATAACAATCAGAACAGATATATATCGGACTATAAGATTGAAAGCAGCCGTGATGTCAAATATAAAACATTAAACAATAAAAAATACGCTTCAATCGATACACTTTTTTATATAAGACAGAGTGATAATCTTATATATTCTTATACAAGATTTACATTAAGACAGGATAATAATGGAAGATGGAAGATATTATACTGGGAGCTTTATAAGCCAGATGATAATAATTAAGGTATAAATTTACGGCAACAAAGCTGCTAAAGAATGGAGAATGACATGGAAGACAATCATATAAATGAAAATACCAATATACATTTAACAGGAATGGAACAGGAAAAGAAAGATGTATTAATCCTTGCAATAGAAAGTTCCTGTGATGAAACAGCGGCGGCAGTTGTAAAAAATGGTCGTGAAGTATTATCTAATGTAATTAATACACAGATAGATATACATACTCTTTATGGTGGTGTAGTACCAGAGATAGCATCAAGAAAGCATATAGAAAATATTAATCCTGTAATAGAAAAGGCATTACAGGATGCACACGTTACATTGCAGGATATTACAGCAATAGGTGTAACTTATGGACCAGGACTTGTAGGAGCTTTGCTCGTAGGAGTTGCAGAGGCAAAGGCTATAGCTTTTGCAACGGGAAAACCATTGGTTGGAGTACATCATATAGAAGGTCATATTTCTGCTAATTATATAGAAAATGCAGATTTAGAGCCACCATTTGCAGCTTTAGTTGTATCAGGAGGACATACACATCTTGTGATGGTAAATGATTATGGAAAATATGAGATAATCGGAAAAACAAGGGATGATGCGGCAGGCGAGGCATTTGATAAGGTGGCAAGAGCAGTGGGACTGGGATATCCGGGCGGACCTAAGATAGATAAACTTGCGAAAGAAGGTAATCCACATGCAATAGAATTTCCAAGAGCGCATGTTGATGATTCACCATATGATTTTTCATTCAGCGGAATAAAATCAGCGGTTCTTAATTATATTAATTCGTGTGAAATGAAAAATGTTGAGATTAATAAAGCTGATCTGGTGGCCTCATTCCAGAATGCGGTTGTAGAAGCACTTGTTTCAAGAGCAATAATGCTTACAAAAGAAAGAAAAGTAAAAAAACTTGCAATAGCGGGAGGAGTTGCATCTAATTCAGCATTAAGAGCAGCTATGCAGGAAGAGTGTAAAAAGAATAATATACAGTTTTATTCGCCGTCACCTAAATTATGTACAGATAATGCCGCAATGATAGGAGCAGCCGCATATTATGATTATATTAATGGTGTAAGACATGGATACGATCTTAATGCCGTACCTAACTTAAAATTAGGGGAGCGGATATAAAATAATATAAATGACGGTCATTGCCATAAAGATTGTTATAGGTATGAATTTGATAATTATGGTATTAAAAATGTCTGCAGATTGGAGATTATTGTGGGAAAAATATACATAGATAAATATAAAGCAGCCGATAGAAAGAATATATATAATTCAGAAGAAAAAGTTATTGCGATAGTTCTTGCAGGAGGCAGGGGCAGCAGAATGAATAGTTCAATACCAAAACAATTTATGAATATAAATGACAGACCGGTTATATATTATTCACTCAAGACATTTCAGGAGAGTGACGTGATTGATGAGATAATACTTGTAACAGGTAAAAACGATATTGAGTATTGTAAAAATGAAATTGTTGACAAATATAATTTTACAAAAGTAATGGATATAGTTGCAGGAGGGGCGGAAAGGTATAATTCTGTATATAATGGTCTGAAGGCAGTAAAAAAGATAAATGAGAGGATAAAAAAGTTTTCTGAAAATGACGTGGCAAATGATAATATAGAGAAGTCAGAAGAATATGTAATGATTCACGATGGAGCCAGGGCGTGTATAACAGATGAGATTATACAAAACTGTTATACAGATGTAAAAAATTACAAGGCATGTGTTGCGGCAGTTCCTGTAAAGGATACCATAAAAGTTACAGATGATAATGGATTTGCAATAAATACACCTGACAGGAGTACATTATGGCAGGTTCAGACTCCTCAGACGTTTGAATTTAAACTTGTATATGAAGCATATAATAAGATGATAAAAGATGACAACAGGGGTAATATAACAGATGATGCAATGGTAGTAGAAAATTATAGCAATACAAAGGTAAAAATGTCATTGTCACAATATAGTAATATAAAAATAACGACGCCGGATGATATAGTAGTTGCAAAATCGTATTTAGAATTATAAAGATTATTAGTTGTTGATACCAGATTCATTGCTGGCACAACATGTGTTTATAAGCGTTGAATTACTGAGCAGGAGAATATTTATTGATGGCAAAAAATCTGAGCTGCAATTTTTAATATTCTTATAAATAAAGAGATTAAGATTAATATGATTCTTATGTCAGCATACATGGAAATGAATAAGCTTATGGTAATGGTAGAATTAAGATTAATGTGATTTGTATGGCGGTTGTAGTAGAGGGATGTATTATAAATTAAAGTTATTAATCTATAAATGAGCAAATATAGAAAAATGTACAAAAACAATCTCTTGTTGTCTGTGACCTGAATACATTGCATCAAATTAATTGAAAAATGTTTTTATAACACGGACAAATTTGTACATTATTTTAAATTTGCTTATTAATAGTTATTAATTTATTTATGGATTGGTAAATAAAAAATTAAGTATATATAGTATAATTACAATAAAATAAATCCCCTAAAGCCCAGTAAAATAGCGGGTTAAAGCTGTTTGTAAAAAAATAAATAAAAAAATCAAAATAATTGTTGACAAAACCATGGGTAAATGCTATTATAAATGAGTCGCATGGCTGACATGCAACAAAACAAAATATGGAGAGGTACCGAAGTGGTCATAACGGGGCGGTCTTGAAAACCGTTTGTCTTCACGGGCGCATGGGTTCGAATCCCATCCTCTCCGCTGAAAACCATCTATCATAACTTAGATGGTTTTTTTATGCCAAAGCTTGCAGGTAACTGCTAGTGATGGAACGGATAACATAATTGATTATATATTGAAGGCATCTGATACAATGTGAGTACACATTAGTACAATACCAACAATATAGAAACTAAAGTTAAAAAAGTTTAAAAAACTTGTTGACAAACATCAAACAAAATGTTATTCTATCATAGCTGTCAGCGAGAAACGCTGGTTGCTAACAGATAAGAAGCAAACGCTTCTTAATAATGAACTTTGATAACTGAACAGAAAGACAACCTTGAAAATTCTTTTTAGAATTTC
>URAI01000022.1 GCA_900545725.1 uncultured Eubacterium sp. | reverse complement strand
ATTATATTGAATATCATTATATTGAATATCATTATATTGAATATCATTATATTGAATATCATTATATTGAATATCATTATATTGAATATCATTATATTGAATATCATTATATTGAGTATCAGTATTTTGAATATCAGCATTATAAGTATCATTATTTTGTATATTATTATAATTATATATAATCTGTCCGCTATAATTATGAGAAACTTTTAATATAAATTCATCAAGTAAATGATTGGACCATTTTATGTCTATAGTCATACCTCCGCGTAATTTAAGCCCTTTTACATATCCATTACTCCATTCATCAGGAAGGGCAGGAAGAATTATTATCCTATCAATGGTACTTTGTACGAGCATCAATGCAATTGCTGCAGTTGCTCCGAAATTACCGTCAATCTGAAATGGTGGATGGTTATCCAATAAATTAGGAAGAGTTGAATTGGTTAAAAGAAGTTTAAGGTGTTGTAATGCGGTATTACCCATCCATAATTTTGCATAATCATTTATTATCCATGCACGGCTCCAGCCGGTGTGTCCGCCACCGTGGGAAAGCCGTCTGTCAAGTGTAACAAGTGCAGCTTTTGCAAGTTGCGGTGTTTTATATACAGATATCTGGTTGGAAGGATGCAGACCATACAGGTGTGATATATGTCTGTGTCCCATATCCTGTTCTTCATAATCTTTGTCCCATTCCATAATCTGACCGTACTTTCCTATGCATGTAGGTTTAATTCTTTTTAAAATATTCTCATATTCAGTAATTTCAGTAACAGGTTTATTAAGAATCTTTGCAGAAGAGATACATTGAGAAAATAAATCACGTAGTATCTGATTATCCATGGTAGAACCAATACCATTAGAACCTGTTTCACCATTTGGAAGAATGAAGCGGTTTTCAGGGGAGACAGAAGGACATGTTTTAAGATATCCGTTGTCTTCAATAAGAAAATCTTCAAAAAATAGTGCAGCTTCACGCATTATTGGATAAAATTCCTCTAAAAATGTAATATCCATAGTATATTCGTAGTGTGCATATATATGTGTACAAAGCCATGCTGCTCCCATTACCCAGTAAGAACCGGGAATCCACCAGTCCTGAACAGCAGTATCAGCCCATATATCAGTATTATGATGTGCGACAAAACCACGGCAGCCATACATTTTTTGAGCGGTTATTCGCCCATTAATTACCATTCTTTTAATAAGGTCAAATAATGGAAGATGACACTCTGAAAGATTACATATTTCAGCAGGCCAGTAATTCATTTCAGTATTAATGTTAATAGTATATTTGCTGTCCCATGCAGGTGCCATATCTTTATTCCAAAGTCCCTGAAGGTTAGCAGGAAGACATCCCGGACGGCTGCAGGATATAAGCAGGTAGCGCCCAAAGTTAAAATATAATTCATATATTAAGTTGTCATTATCAGAACATAGTTCATTTAATAAGCTATCTTTGGCATAATCTAATTTATCATGCAGGGTGTCATCTGTTAAATCATTATTATTGCTATTGAATTTATCAGTTGTATTATTATCAGACAGGCTTAAATCCACCCGGTTGTAAAGCTTCTGGTAGTTTTTAATATGGCGTGATTTTAATTCGTTGTATGAGTATTTTAGAGCATTATTAATGTTATTTTCAGTATATGAATATAAATCATCACCACCACGAAAAGTTGTTGTTCCATCAATATAAATAGTAACTTCGTGTGCATTGTCTACCCATACCTGTTCGCCTATGGTATGTTGTGTATTATTATCAGTGGCAACCTTAAGCATACAGATATAATTCATGCCATCTTTGCCAAGTCCACCCGAAATATATATACCATCTCTATCAGGCAGGGGGGTTACACTATCATAGAATTTACCACGTTTTAACAGTGTTGTAAGGCTTATTCCTGATGGATTATCAGTTGTAAGATGGATTACGAGAACATTATCTTCATTACTTGAAAAGCTTTCACGGGTATATGAATGTCCATTAATTTTGTAAGAAATAGTATGAACAGCTGTTGACAGATTAAGATGACGGTGGTATTCATATGCAGGTTCGTTATGATTGTCAAAATTTAAAAATAATTCAGCAAGCGGCTGGTATATCCGCATACTCTGTGGTGTTCCCGAAAGAGCTGCAACCATAAGTTTTTCAGCCTTATGTATTTCACCATTTAAAATTAATTTTCTTATTTCAGATAGATTAGTGGCTGCATCAGGATTATTCCTGTCACGATACCCACCATACCATACGCTGTCTTCATTGAGCTGAAATTGTTCTTTTTGCAGGGTACCAAAAATCATGGCACCAAGTCTGCCATTTCCAATCGGAAGAGCTTCATTCCACTCAGTGGCAGGTGAATCATAATACATATTATTTCTATCAGAAAGCACATGGTTAATTGATATATTCTTCATTAGATTTATCTGTTCAGGTATTTTATTATCCATAAAATTATTCCTCTATTCTATAAATTTTGTTGTATGTACATGAAAGTAATGCTGTAAATGCAAAGATTATTAACAGAATAATCATAAATAAAACAACATTTCTTAGTGTGGTATATTGTGCAAGTGGACCTGCAATCAATGGAAAGATGATAGAACCGATGCCACCGCCTGCAAATAAAATCCCACTTGCAATTCCATTTCCATTAAGATATCTGCCTGCGTGTATAGCATTACAGGGTGAGATTATACCAATAAATAATCCGGACAGTATTATTAAAATATATAATATAGTGATATTTTTAGCATATAATAAAGATATAATAGTGAGCAATGAACATGTTGATCCTATAAAAAGCAGTTTATCAGCAGGTATTGTCTTCGTAATAAAACTATTAATAAGCCGTGACAGTATTACACATATCCAGAAAATTGAAAGCAGATTCTGTGCTGCGATTGTATTTATCAGATTAACAGATGTAAGACATGGAATAAGCCATGAGTTTATAATTGTCTCAAATCCTATATATATAAAATATAGTACCAGACATATAATAAAAAATCTGTCTTTAAATAATTCTGGAAAGTTCAATTTATTATATAAAGGAGTGTCAGTAATATTAATTATTGTACTATTATCGTTTCTACTACAAAAAAAATAAAATATCAAAAGTAATATACATAATACTATAATTATAAAAATGCAAGGTTTCCATCCCATATTATATTTCATAAAAACGGATAATAAAAATGGTCCCGAAAATGAACCTGCCGCATATGACATATGAAGTATATTGAGTAATGAAGGATTATAAGAATTAATGACAATGTGCATTGAATTGTTACAAAGCCCCCACCCGATTCCGGTAATAAACATGGATATCAATATAAATAAAAAATGATGGAAAGTAAATATTGAACAACAGCCTATGATAAAACAACCCATAAAAATATATATCGCATTATTTATATTTATTTTTTTTATTATAAATCCGCTGACTGCAACCATTAAAAGATTTCCAAATGACTGGGCTGCAATACATAAAGAAATCATATTATATGAAAAATTATAATCGTTTATAAGGAGCTGCATTATATTAGCGGTAATAACAGCTAACATCCCATTTATGAAAAATGAAAAGAAACTAGAGAATATTTTATAAAATGGTTTCATAAATAAGGTCCTTTCGATATTTATATGATAATGTTTAAAAGACTATAATGTCTGTTTAATCTAAAATCATTTATATATGTTATAGATGTATTGTAAAAAAATATTTGAAATAATGGGATAAATATATAAACTAATGATGTCTGAGTAAATTAATATAATGATTAATAAAATATGGGATAACTGTGTAACAGTTTAAGAGTAATATAGAAATTAATAAAATAAAAACATTAATGAATATTTATAATCAATATATACTACTATATTAAATATTTGTCAATAAATATATGTGTTCATGTAATCAGTATAAATATAAGTATTCACGTAATCAGTATTAATATTAAGTTTATCGACAAAATTAGTATTTATTTATATTTCTAAGCTGCATAGGAGTCATATTAAAATAATCTTTAAAACATCTATAAAAAGTGCGTTCACTTGTATATCCTGTTGCATACATTATTTCAAGAATGGTTTTATTGGAATTACATATAAGCGTGTATGCCAGCAGAAGTCTTTTGTTGTTGACATATTCTGTAAAAGAAATGTTAAGATATCTGGAAAATAATCTGGAAAGATTATAATAATTAAATCCTAAAGCCTTCGCAGCAGAAGTAAGGGATATCTTTTTAGTATAATTTTCATCTATGTATTTGAAGACAGGTTTAAAGGATTCTATATCTTTACTTAAATTGTGCTGTTTTAATCCATTTTTTTCAAAAATATCAGTTAATAATATATACAGCATGCCAATAACTGTAGTGTTTGAGGCATAACATATAGTATCAGACAGATGTGTTGTAATAACAGTATTAAGTGTTTCAACAGTGAGATTAGAAAGTGTATTGTTTTTAATATGTGGATTTATAAGTATGTTTCTGGTGAGCTTATCTTTCATATGAATTAAGGTATCAGGCGTAAATATAAAAAAAGCAACTTTAGCATGAGAATCAACACTATAATGAATCTGATATGGAGATATCACGGCAATATCTCCGGACTGCAGTGTATATTCCTGGGAATCGATACAAATAGTAGTACATCCTGTTATTACATACATAATCTCCAGATGATAATGAAGATGAGGAAGAGATTTTATAAAATCAGTTGTATACCATAAAAATGGTTTGTCAAGATCTTCTAAAATAAAGTTGCTGTTTTGTATGTTATGTTTTGTGTTCATAAAAATCCTTTCCATAATTGTACATGTTATAACGTGTTGTATATTGCAAAATGTTTAAAAATATGTGCTGATACTATTGAATATTTGTTTAAAATGCAATAAAAATGATTGCAAATATAATTATAAATACAACATTAATAAAAGTCAAATACAAAAGTCAAAAAATGCCAGTATACTTTTATAAAATGCTATTAATAAAGTGTTTTGTATATGTATAATAATGTTCATGGGATAATAAAATAAAAACTAATGAAAATAAAAAGGAAAAGGGGTTATTTTATGAGAAAAAAGATTAGAAAATTAACTGCTGTCGGATTAACAATGACATCTTTAATGAGTCTTGCAGCATGTGGCGGTAATGGTACAGGCAGCGCAGGTAAATCATCAAATGAACAGAATGTTACCAAGCCTGATTCAATAAAGGTTATGGCTGATACTGTAGTTGGTGTATCTAATGGTGCAGAACAGTTTTATGATTATCTTGAGAGTATTACGGGTCTTAAGGTCAACTGGGTAAGACCTGACCACGCAGGATATTATGATGCCGTTGCCAATGCATTCAATTCGGACACAACAATGCCGGATGTAGTACAGTTAGCATCTGATTATTATGCAATGTATGCATCAAATGGATTCTTATGGAATATGACTGATGCATGGAATAAATCAGAACCAAAAAACTCAGGAAGGATGACAAGCACTTCACAGAGTGTAATTGATTCATGTGTTATTCAGGGAGAAGATGGAAAGAAAGCACTGTATGGACTTCCAACAACACGAGGTGGTGGCTGTGTTACATATGTAAAGAAAGCGTGGCTTAATGCAGCAGGAATAAATCCGTCAGATATGGAAGATAAGACGATGGATTTTGAAACATATTATGGTTATTTAAAGAAATTAAAGGAGGCAAAGGGACATTATGTAATCTCTGCACCTGGATTTATAAGCAAAGAAGCTCCGTATACCAATTATTTGCCTGAATTTTATGGTTCTGCACATTATACATTTTATCAGAATTCATCAGGTAAGTATGTAGATGGTTTTAGTGAAAAGAGTATGGAAGAAGCACTTGAGAGAATAAGAAGAGGCGTTGCTGATGGTATAATTGATAAAGAGACAGTTAATAATTCTACAGGTAATGCCAGGGATAAATTCTATACAACAGATCCGTCATCTGAATCAGGTGTATTTACATACTGGGCAGGAAAATGGGCGTATACTCTTAAGGCCAATCTGGAGGTAAAGGGACTTGATGGAGAACTTATAGAATTAAAGCCTACAAAAGATCTTGGGAATTATACAGAAAGACTTCCTGGTACATGGTGTATAACTTCACAGTGCAAGAACCCAGAAGGTACATTTAAGTACTTTATTGAACCTATGTTGGATGGAGCAGATGGACAGACAGCATGGACATATGGTGCGAAAGGTACACATTGGGATAATATAGCTGAAAATGTAACTTTACAGGGTAAAGAGGATAGCGTATCAACATATAAAGAGGGAGAATTCCATCTGCTTCCATCTCCGGAGAAGCCATCAACTTTACAACAGAATAATAATATTGATCCATTACTTGCAATAGCCAAATATAAGGATTCACAGGCAACACCTAATGGGGCAGATCCTGGTAATGCACAGATTCCTGAACTTGCACAAAATAGTATACAGTTTTTTATAGACAATTCTCATGTTGAAGTTGCACTGCCGGTTACAGTAGCATTATCTGAAAATATTACAGATATTAATACGGCAAGAAATTATGTAATATCGCAGACAGCATTAGGCTATATGACAATATCTGAGGGTATGCAGTATTACAAATCAACAGTAGGTTCAGCAGTAGAGGAGGTGTTAAAATCATTAAATAACTAATAAATAAAAGAATTGTAAATGTCATAAACCTAAAAAAAACCAATAATAAAAATGAAACAATAAAAACGGAGTAAGATTAATTTCTTATTCCGTTTTTTACATTTATAAAAATAGAACTAATGTATATGTGAATTTACAAAGAGATATAAAAAAGAGTTGATTAATCACAGATAATGTACTAATCTTTTATGAGATATATAAGATGTTATATATCACAGACATGAATTAAAGCAGAAAAGTATGTCTTTGTAATAAGGACATACTTGTGCAATACTTCAACGTACTTTATTTAAAGAGAGGAAGAAAAAATGACTAAAGACATGACACAGGGGAAGATTACCCCTCTTCTATTGGAATTTACAATACCGTTGGTGCTGGGTAATCTGTTCCAGCTTACATATAATGCGGCAGATTCGGTAATAGTCGGAAAGTTCGTCGGGGCAGATGCGCTTGCGGCAGTCGGAACGAGTAATCCTATAGTTACGATGGCTATTTTATTTATAAATGGATTATGTATGGGAGCGTCAGTTCTTATGGGCAATCAGTTTGGAGCTAAGGATTATAAAACTTTAAGAAGGGAAATCAGTACGACAATGATATCCGGTCTGATTTTTTCAATATTATTTTCACTGGCATGTGTAATTGCAGCACCATTGATATTTAATATAATTCAGACACCGGATGAGATTAAGCCGCTTGGCATTACATATCTTAGAATAATATTCTGTGGACAGATATTTACATTTGTATATAATTTTTATTCATCAACGCTTAGGGCGATGGGGGATAGCAGGAATCCGCTTTATTTTCTTATACTTAGCAGTGTGTTAAATGTAATAGGTGATTTGTTCTTTGTTATATGCTTAAAATGGGATATTGCAGGCTGTGCAATAAGTACCGTATTAAGTGAAGCGTTGTGCTGCCTTTTCTGTGGAATATATATTAAGAAAAAGGTTGATTTGTTATGTCTTGGAAAAGAATGGCTGGTATTTGACAGGACACTTCTTAAGAAGACAGTAAGCTATGGCTGGGTAACGGCAGTACAGCAGGCTATTATTCCTTTGGGAAAGGTTGTAATGCAGTCTATGGTAAATACTATGGGAACAAGTGCGATAGCCGCAATAGCAGCAGTGAACAGAATTGATGATTTTGCATATACACCACAGCAGAATATAGGACATGCCACGACAGCATTTATGGCACAAAATGATGGTGCGAAGAAGATGGACAGAGTTAAGAAAGGCTTTAAAGAGGGCATGGTACTTGAGATTATATATGGTGTGGCAATAATGACGGTATGTTTTGTATCTGCAAGACCTATAATGATGATGTTTACGGACCATGAAGAGGTTATTGCACAGGGGGTTATATACCTTAAACTGATTTCACTTATGTACGTGATGCCGGGCATTACCAATGGTATACAGGGTTTCTTTAGAGGAATGGGTGAGATGAAAGTAACACTTCTTTCAAGTACTGTTAATATTGCTACAAGATGTATCGGAGCTGCCATTCTTATATTTGGTTTCGGTATGCATATTGAGGCTGTGCCCTGGGGACAGTTTATCGGCTGGGTGTGCATGCTCATTGTAGAAGTGCCGATAATACTAAGATGGTGGAAGAGATTGTGATAAAGTTTTTGGCGTAGGAACAATGACTATTTTAAGACAAAAATAAAAGCACACCGGTTGGTGTACTAATCCACAAAGTCTAACTTTTTGGGAGCGGTACACCATCCGGTGTGTTTTTTAAGTCCAATGCCGTTATTAGGATAGAAGGAGTTTAAATATTTTTACTAATATCGTTGTTAGTGTCTTTGCTAATATTCTTGCCAGCTTTCAGATCAATTTCTTTTAAAGCCCGATTATACTCATCTTTAGAATATTTTGTCAGTATATTTTCCTTTGGTATATTAAATTCAATCATTGTTATAATTGCTTTGATATTAGCTTTTTCCACAGCCTTTTTTGCTGCAATTTTTTCATATCGTTCCATTACTTCACACACAGCATTTACACCTCCTTCGGCATTTTTTAAGAAGTTCATTCGATTTGAGAAAATAGGAAACTTTGTATTGTTGACTTTTTTCTTGGTAAAGCATGACATTAATTCTGAAATATTTGAGCCGTCATTTATCTCAGTATTTACAAATATTCTTATTAGTCCGTCGTCTACTATGTCAGATGTTTCACGGATTACGCTGTCTATATGATATGTAGTATATCCTTTTTTAAATATATCAAATTCAGAAATATATACAATATATAAGCTGGTAACCGAGTCGAAATTTTGCCCTTTTTGTGAGTCTGTAACTGTAATGCTTGATGCATTAAAACGTACTCTTTTTAAGTGGTTATCATTGTCGGCACGCTGGACTTCTATATTGCATATAGATCCGTCACCTAAAGTACATAAAGCATCAAGTCTGACAGAGCGTCCGTAAATATTTCTTTTGCTGCTTTGAACAATTACATCCTGAACTGTTAGTTGGTGGTCACTAAGAATAATTCTTAATATTTCTTCGCAAAATGAAGTATCATCAGCAAGTATTTCAAAAAAGGCATCATCAATAGGGCGAAAGTCTTTTACTTTTTCTTTCTTTTGTTCTAATGTAAGCATTATGGTAAATACTCTCCCTTTAATTAGTATATAATATTTATATAATATATGCAATGTATATTATTAATAACATTATAAATAAAAGTATACAATATTTTAATAGATATATTTATATATTTATAATATATAAATAGCGAATAAAAAATGCCGTAATAATAAGATTAATATGGAATATATATAACGGATTAGTAAAATTCATGTTTTTATTATTATCATATATTTTATATTAATAATTATTATAACGGCAGTTTATATTTGTAATATTCTTGCCAGCTTTCAGATCAATTTCTTTTAAAGCCCGATTATACTCATCTTTAGAATATTTTAAACTTCATATATTATCTTTGCACTTCGTTTCCGGCAGCAGAGAATGCAAGCTTGTTGACTTCATCTACTGTTACGAGGTTGAAGTCACCACTTACTGTATGCTTTAAGCAGCTTGCAGCATTAGAAAAATCAACAGTCTTTTGTGGGTCATAGTGGTTAATAAGGCTGTAGATAATACCGGCACAATATGCATCACCGGCACCGATATAGTCAAGGATGTGCATAAAGTATTCTTTGCTGTAATAAGCCTTTCCTTCTGTATATACCATTGACTGGAGTTTGAAAGTTGTAATAGATGTTTCTGTTCTCCATACAGAGGCAACCATCTTAAATGGGAACTTCTTAAGAAGTTCTTTAGCTATATACTGGTTCTTTTCTTCATCGCCGGCAGCAGATGGGTCTATTTCAAAAATACCAACGGCATCGTCCTCATTTGCAATACAGATATCGACAAATGGACATATCTTAGACATAACTTCATTAGCCTTGGCACTTGACCAGAGTTTACCTCTGTAATTAAGGTCACAGCTTACTGTCATACCCTTTTCGTGAGCCTTTTTGCAGGCTTCAATACAGATTTCTGCAAGTTCATCGCTCAATGCAGGAGTGATTCCTGAGAAGTGAAACCAGGTAGCACCGTCAAATATATCATCCCAGTCAAAATCATCCTTAGTAGCAAGTGCCATTGCAGAACCTGTTCTGTTATATATAACATTAGAAGGACGCTGGCTTGTCTTCTTTTCAAGGAAATATATACCAATCTGTTCTCCGCCACGGACAATTTTACTTGTGTCAACACCATACTGGCGTACTGAATTAATAGCACTCTGTCCGATTGTATGTTCTGGAAGCTTAGTTACATATCTACAGTCAACACCAAAGTTGGCTAAAGATACAGCTGTATTAGCTTCGCCGCCGCCATATACTGCTTCAAATTCATGACACTGTGTAAATCGTTCACTGTTTTCAGGAGAAAGTCTTAACATAATTTCGCCAAAAGTAATAATCTTATCCTTCATAATGTACCTCACTTATCTAAAACCCAATATATTCTATGCGTATAATACCTGTTGTTAGTTTATGGGTAAAATTCGCAACGCTATAACTATAACACGATAAAGTGTTTTAATCAATGGATATAGGATGCAGTTTTAATATTTACATTATAAAAATCAACTGCCAGCTCCGAAAGAGTCTGGCAGTTAAAATAAATATAAGCATATAAGTTATAAATAAAATGTGATTAAATGAAAAATGTATTATGGCATAATTGAATTAGCACCATCTACAATTACACTCTGTCCTGAGAAGTAGCATGAATCAGGACCGGCTAAGAATGCAATAACCGGTGCAATATCATTTTCAGGATCACCGAAACGTTTCATAGGATTAAGGTTGACCTGCTTAGCATATTCTTCAGGGAACTTCTCAGCCCATGCCTTGGCAGCAGGTGATTCAGCACCTGGAAGGACGATATTGACACAGATACCATACTGACCCCATTCCTTGGCAGCAATCTTAGTAAGGCCTCTTAAAGCTTCCTTATTAGAACCGTATGCTAACTGACCGGCAATACCAAACATTCCTGTTGCGGAAGCAAAGTTAATAATTCTTCCTTCATGCTGTTCCTTCATATATGGAAATGCAGCCTGCATATAGTTAAGCGAACCAATCACACCGCTTTGCCATGCCTTAAGCATATTATCATATGTGGTGTCTTCAACTGGTGCTGATGGAACGATAGCCTGTGCATTATTAACGACTACATCGACAGTTCCGAATTTTTCAACTGCCGCCTTGACAACCTCTTCAACTCTGTTCTTATCGGCAGAATCACAAGTCATGGCAATACCATCACCGCCTAATTCTTTAATCTGTGCAATAGTCTGTGCGATCGGGTCAGGACGTCGCCCTGTTGCAATAATCTTAACACCTCTCTTTGCAAGACAGAGGGCGATGCCTTTACCAATTCCCTGACCTGCACCTGTTACAATAGCCACTTTTTCATTTAATTGTTTCATAAAACCATACCTCCCAATTAATCTTATAAAGCAATTATATGTCTATATCAAAATATGTGCAAGAATTTTATAATAATTTAAGAAATTAACAGATAATATTATGTAATTTCATAATATAGTTTTTAGATTTTTATTTACGGTTTAAAATTATTATGTATACAAAAATATGAATGGAATAGCATATATGCAAAAAGTAAAGCTCCAAAGTTGCGGATAACTTCTTATATATGGTATAATATAACTGTTGTTTACAGGCATATATGTGAACAGTACAGTATTATACACTTGATGCATGCAGTACAGACGGAGGTGGATATGATGAAGGCAGGTTCGATGGCTTGTTATGTAATGGCAATGATATTTTATGTAATTGCGTTTATATTTGTCATAAAAAAAGAGAAAGCAGCAGGTTTAATCAGTGGGTTTAATTCCCTGCCTAAAGAAGAACAAAAGAATTATGATACTGCAAGGATGGTCCTTGATATGAGAGCTGATGTGCAGACATGGGCTACACTTTTTTTATTTGGCGGAGTCATTACATATATGGTGAGCCAGTGGCTGACTATAGCAGTGTTTGCGATATGGTTTTATCTATTCTTTAAGCAGGTAAAATTAGATGCACATAAAGCATTTGAAAAATACAGATTATAGTTAGAAAGGGCATGGAAGTGAAGATATATTTTGCACCGCTTGAAGGAATTACAGGATATATATACCGCAACGCTTATGAAGAACATTTCGGTAAAGGGAAGATAGATAAGTACTTTATTCCATTTATTGCACCTAATAAGAACAAAAGTTTTACAAGCATGAATATGAACAATATAATGCCTGAGCATAATATTAAGCTTAATGCTATACCGCAGATCCTTACAGCTGATGCAGCACAGTTTATTGATACGGCACTGATGTTAAGAGATTATGGATATACACAGATTAATCTGAATCTGGGTTGTCCGTCACCGACCGTTGTAACTAAGGGAAAGGGTTCCGGCTTTTTATCGGATGCAGATAAGCTGCGTAGTTTTTTTGATGATATATTTTCAAGTGGTATATTTAAAACTAATAAAGCCTGTGACATACATTACATGACAGCGGAGGATGATTGTGGGAATAATGTTAAGAATGGTAATACCGGACTGGAATTGTCTGTTAAGACCAGAATCGGTGTAAATGATGTTAGTGAAGTATATGATATCTTTAAAGTGTATAATGAATATTACTTTGATGAGATTATTGTTCATCCACGGATACAGAAGGAATTTTATAAGGGTAAGCCACATTTTGATATTTATGAAGAGCTTGTGCAGATGAGCAGTAACAGACTTTGTTATAATTCTGACATATTTACAATGACAGACTGGGAAGCCTTTAAAGAGCAATTTCCAATGCAGGATACAGTTATGCTTGGAAGAGGTCTTATTGCCAATCCGCAGTTTATTGATGATATTACAGCTTCAACTAAGGCAGCATGTCCGGAATATGATATGGAAAGATTAAGACATTTCCATGACAGGCTTCTTAATGATTATTCTAAAGTAATGTCAGGTGATGTTAATGTCCTTCATAAGATGAAGGAGCTGTGGTTTTATATGGGAAAGAGTCTTAGCGGCTGCGATAAGTATCTTAAGTCAATTAAGAAATCAAGGCATATGTCTGATTACAAAGCAGCGGCAGATATGATATTTTCTAATGGGACGATAAGCAGAAGAGAGCATATTACATTCTGATTTATGTAATGAGGATTAGTATGAAAGCCGAATTGAGTTTTGTTATATTTTTGTAACAGGACAGTCTGGGAGTGAGGTGAAGTATTATTATGGGGAAGTTAAATAAAAAGAATATTATAATCATAATATTAGTTGTAATAGGCAGTGTAGCACTGCTTGTAATGGCATATATAAAGAATAAGAATAGTGAATATGATATAAAGAAGCATATTAATGAGACGGCTATAACCGTAAACGGACATGATGTTTCATTAAAGGAGACCATGTATTATATCAAAGATGTAGAGGATATGATTAATTCGATGGCTGTTAAGTATAATCCTGACGAACCAAACCAGTTCTGGAATACTCATTACAGCATGGGTGAGGACAGCGTATTTATACGGGATTATGCAAAAGAGGTTGCAATAGATGAGTGCATATATGATTATGTCATGGAGCTTGAAGCCCAAAGCAATGGTATATATCTTACAGATTCCGAGGTTCAGGCTCAGGAGGAGGCGGCTCAAAGTTATTATGAGAGCCTTGATTCACAGATGCTTAAAACTACAGGAATGACAAAGGATATAGCAGTGGAAGCATTTAAAAGGCATACACTGGTTCAGAAATATGTATCTAAGGCAGTGACAGATATTGATAACAGAGGATATTCAGGTGATGATACTTTATCACAGCTTTCTTACAGCGGTGAATATTATAAACAGAATATATTGAGTAAATATTCAGTATCGCAAAATGACGAGATATGGAATAATATTACCATGGGAACCATTACAGGCAGCAAATAATATGAAAAACAGAGCAGGAATCATACTTTAAAAGTATGTATTTAAAGCTATATGACAATCAAAAAACATATTAAAAAGTGAATTTAAAGCTGTTTAAAATAAGTTTTTAAATGTTTAGTCAGATAGCATGTTTTGGAGGGGGTAAAATTGAATAATCAGAATCACAGTGAGAATAATACGGATTTGGAAGTTTTCTGGAAATCACAGATTAAAAACTATGAGGACTTTATGGGGTCAAGGGCAGGCATTGAGAAAAATTCCCTTGGCTGTTACAGAATTAATCTTACCAGAAATATATGCAGTGAAGGATATAAGAAGAAGGGAAGGGATATAAAGCTTCTTGATAATGTATCCGTGGATGCTTTTTTTGAATTTGTATGTTTACGCGTTGAGGATGAAGAAAGGATTGATGAATACAAAAGAATTTTTAACAGGGATAATCTTTTAAATGTATATAAATCAGGAAAAAAGTATGTTGAGTTTGAACATATGTATCTTAGGATGAGCAATCAGCGAAGATGGGTCAGGACAAGGATTGATTTCATTGAGAATCCCTATACTAAAGATGCAGAGGGCATTATATATGTTGAGGATATAACAGATATCAGATACAGAAAGATGATGATAGATGCATTGATTAAGAAGCAGTTTGAGCTTATGATATGTGTTGATGCCATTACAGGTGAATATACATTATATCTTGATAAGGATACGAAAGATACTATTATGTATACGGGTAATGATTATGAAAATGAATTGTTACATTTTTCACAGCTAAGAGTCTGTGAAGAATGCAGGGAAGATTTTATTAATACGATATCTATTATTAATTTGTTAGACCATTTACAATATCCCGATTCACAGTACAGTAAGGTATTTAAGCTGTTATCAGGTGATGGTAATATAACTTATCAGCAGCTTGATTTTATGTATATGGATTATAAGAGCCGTCAGATTCTTATTACATATACAGATATAACAAAGAGTCTTGAACGTGAGAGAACACGTAATGACAGACTAAAAAAAGCACTTATTGAGTTAGAAGAGGCGAACAGGGCAAAGTCGGAATTTCTTTCAAGAATGAGTCATGATATGAGAACGCCTATGAATGGAATAATAGGTCTTACAGATATTCTTCTTAAAAATCCGGATATATCCTTAGAAGTGAGAAATACTCTTCTTGAGATGAAGGATGCACAGGAGCTGCTGCTTAGTCTTGTAAATGATGTTCTTGATATGCAGAGAATAGAAAAAAATAAGATTAGTCTTAATGAGCAGTTCTATCCTTTTATGGATATTGTAAAGAATATAGAAAATTGTATAAAAATACAGCTTGATAATAAGAATATTGACTTTAATATATCCTTTAAAGGAATAAGACCGTGCAGGATATATGTAGATAAGTTAAGAATCTCACAGATTTTTATTAATATTCTTTCTAATTCTATTAAGTTTACCTCTGATGGAGGGAGAATACAATGTAATATCAATAAGATAGCCGATACTGATACAGGCTGTAAGGCTGAGATTATTATAAGTGATAATGGCATTGGAATGAGTGAAGACTTTCTGAAGCATATTTTTGAGCCATTTGAACAGGAAGGTGCAGATACAGGAAGTTATACGGGAACCGGACTTGGAATGGCCATCGTTTATAATCTCATTGAGATGATGGGCGGAAGTATTAAGATAGACAGTAAGAAAGGTGTCGGAACAACGACAAGAGTATGCCTTAAGCTTAAGACAGATTACAGCCGGCTGGAAAGTAATGAGGCTGTATACAAAAAGATAACTGACGAGGTCAGTCTTGAAGGTGTTAAGGTGTTATTGTGTGAAGATAATGCACTCAACCGCAGAGTTGCAGAAAGCATGTTAAAGGAAAGAGGCATGCAGACTGTTACTGCTGTCAATGGAAAGGAAGCTGTCGATATATTTAACAGCTCGGATATTGGATATTTTGATATTATTCTTATGGATATAAGGATGCCGGTTATGAATGGGCTTGATGCCACACGCATGATTAGGGAAGCTGACAGACAGGATGCAAAGACAATACCTGTTATAGCACTTACAGCTAATGCTTATAATGATGAGATTAAGCTGTGTAAGGAGGCAGGAATGAATAATCATATATCTAAGCCTGTTAATATACAAATATTTTATTCGGTAATAGAAGATGCGGTTTTAAATAATAAATTAACAAAATAATGAATGGAGGATATAGAAAATGAAGACAATCTGGGTAGTCGGATCATTAGGCAATGTAGGTTCTGCTATTATCAGGCAGTTAAATTGTCTGGAATATGAGATTATAGAGACTGATAAGGATGAGGTAGATATTACAGACGAAGGGCAGGTAAGCAAGTATATGAATATGAGTCGTCCTGACGTTGTTATTAACTGTGCAGGATATTCTGATGTGCAAAAATGCGAGGAAAATATTGATGAGGCATATAAGGTTAACGCACTCGGTGTAAGAAATCTAGCACAGGCTGCAGAAAGCATACAGGCGAAGCTTATACAGATATCTACAGATGACGTATTCAGTGTGTCATCTGACAGACCTTATAATGAATTTGACAGTGTCAATCCTGGCAATATATATGGTAAGTCTAAGTTTGCAGGTGAGCTTATGGTCGAGAAGCTTATGACAAGATATGCGATTATAAGAAGTTCATGGCTGTATGGAATTAAGGGTAATTTCCTTGATAAAGTCATTGAAAATATAGGAAGTGGTAAGCCTATGGAGGTTGCAGACAATGATTTTGCCGTTCCTACAAGTGCAAAAGAGATTGCAAAGGTGATTGCACAATTTATAGATAATGATCATTTTGGATTATATCATGCTGTATGTACAGGTGGTCCATGCAGCAGATATGAATATGCAAAAGAGATTCTTAAGATTCTTGGTAAAGAGAACGAATTAGAGCTTATACCGGTTAATGAAAAACAGGGTGTGCCTAAGAAGTATTCAGCACTTGATAATATGATGCTTAGAATATCAGGCATGGAAGAGCCAATTGAATGGAAAGCGGCACTTAAAGAGTACTTATTATCTAAATAACAAATATATGGAGGATTAATGAATGGAAAATGAGAATAAGGAAAAGATGGTAAAAGAAAAAAAGAAGTTGGGGTTGTCTACTAAGATATTTATAGCATTACTTACAGGTGCAGTTGCGGGTGTGCTTATACATTATTTTATGCCGGACAGTTCATTTAAGAATGATATACTGATGAATGGAATATTATATGTTCTTGGTAATGGATTTATAAGACTTATGCAGATGCTTGTAGTTCCGCTTGTATTCTGTTCACTTGTATGTGGAAGTATGGCAATTGGTGATACCAAGACACTTGGAAAGGTGGGTATCAAGACTATAATTTTCTATATTCTTACAACAGCACTTGCAATAAGTCTTGCACTTGGAGTTGCATCACTTATCAATCCCGGTGTCGGAATGGATATTACAGTTACAGAGGGTACAACAACATCAGCTACAGCTTCAATTAATTTTGCTGAAACATTGTTAAATATTATACCAAAGAATATATTTGAATCACTTGCAACCGGTGATATGTTACCGGTTATCGTATTTGCATTATTTGTTGGTATCATGCTTGCCAAGCTTGGGAATAAAGCATCTACAGTGGCTAACTTTTTCAGCCAGTTTAATGATGTTATGATGGAAATGACAATGGCTATTATGAAAGCAGCTCCAATCGGTGTATTCTGTCTTATAGCAAAGACATTTGCAGGAATCGGATTTGATGCATTTGTACCAATGTTAAAATATATGATTAGTGTAATACTTGCACTTGCATTACAGTGCTTTGGTGTATACCAGATATTATTATTTATATTTACAAGACTTAATCCATTTAAGTTTATAAAGAAGTTCTTCCCGGTTATGGCATTTGCTTTTTCAACATCGACATCAAATGCTACGATACCAATGTCAGTAGATACATTAAGTAAGAAAATTGGTGTTTCTAAGAGAATATCATCATTTACAATACCGCTTGGCGCTACAATTAATATGGATGGTACATCTATCATGCAGGGTGTTGCAGTTATATTTATAGCACAGGCATATGGAATGACTCTTACACCATCGGCAATTCTTACAGTTATAGCCACTGCTACAATAGCCTCAATCGGTACGGCAGGTGTACCTAGTGTCGGACTTGTAACACTTTCCATGGTACTTTCATCAGTAGGTCTTCCAACAGAGGGAATTGCACTTATTATGGGTATCGACAGAATCCTTGACATGCTTCGTACAGCAGTCAATATCACTGGAGATGCAGTATGTACTACAATTATTGCAAAGCTTGAGGGTGCATTTAATAAAGAAATATTTGATAAGGATTTTAAAGAAGAAACAGCAAAGTAGGGGCTTTATATAGTGGAAATGGAGAAGATATGAAGAAGGTTCTTATATACAGATGGAATGTATTTAACCAGAAGGATATACAGAGTGCCATGAATAATCTTGGCTATCGGGCAGATATTTATGAAGAGCCTGAAGAATCAAAAAAAGAATATTATTCCAGACAGCTTATAGATGTATTTATGGAATATGACTTTATATTTTCTGTAAATTTTTTTCCGCGCGTATCGGATATATGTGAGAAGATTCATAAAAAATATATTTCATGGACCGTGGATAGTCCGCTT
Source organism: uncultured Eubacterium sp. (assembly GCA_900545725.1). GTDB lineage: Bacteria > Bacillota > Clostridia > Lachnospirales > Lachnospiraceae > Lachnospira. The sequence continues at coordinate 11,168 of URAI01000022.1, read as the reverse complement.
ATAGCCATGTTTCATGAGTCAGTTTTTAATGAATGTAATTATATATTTATATTTGACAAGTTTTCATATGTATATTTTAAGCAGCTTGGTGTTAAGCATGTATATCACATGCCGCTGGCAGTCAATACAAAAAGGCTGGATGAGCTGCTTGATAATGCCGGTGAGGATGAGCTTATAAGATATAATGCGGATGTGTCTTTTGTTGGAGGACTGTATCATAAGAATTCCTATGATGGCATAAAAGATAAGCTGTCTGACTATCTTAAGGGGTATTTTGATGCTGCCATGACAGCACAGCTTGACTGGTTTGGAGAGAATATATTTGACAGGATGCTGACAGTGGATATATTAGAGCAGTTAGGTCAGATTATAGATTTTAAGAAAGATGAACGTTCATTTTCAGATATAAAGCTCGTATTTTCATCTACATTTCTAGGATATAAGATGGCGCAATTTGAAAGAATTACCTGTCTTAATAAGCTCGCCACAAGATGCAATGTAAGCCTTTATACGGATAAGTCAAGTGATGCGCTGATAGGCGTAGATGTAATAGGAAGTGTCAATTATGAAAAAGATATGCCAAAGGTATTTAACCGCTCTAAGGTTAATATGAACTTTACAATAAGGAATATCAGAACAGGTATACCATTAAGAGTGTGGGACGTACTCGGTGCGGGCGGCTTTATGCTTACTAATTTTCAGGCGGAGCTTCCGGCTTATTTTGAAAATGGAAAGCATCTGGTATATTATGAGAGTGTACAGGATATGCTTGAAAAGGCAGAATATTATCTTAATCATGAGGATGAAAGATGTCAGATAGCACATAATGGACATGAGCTTGTAAAAAAGTATCATTCGTATGAGAACAGGCTTAAGCAGATTTTTAATATCAGCTTATAAAGACGTTGTTAACAAAACCACAAACTATGATATTATATAAATAAATTAACACGAATTTCCCTGAAATTATATGTCAGTGTCATATAAAAATGTATGACTTAGATGTGTGATTTCAGGGATTTTTCGTTAATTAATTCACAAACTTGCATTTTGGAACATCCAGAGTGCATTTCGGAACATTTTGAAAATTTTTGACGTTTTTTATTGTACAATCAGGTTAAGATGTTTGGCAATGCAGAAATTATAAAATAAGGAGAAGGTATTTTATGTACAAAACGAAAAAATTAATAGGAAAGATTGCGACAGGGGTGTTATCAGCTATGATGGTATTTTCTGTTGGGACTATGACGAAGGCAAATTGTCCAGAAACAGATGAGCATCATTTTTATTTGGAAGTTCATGCGGCTGATGGTCAGACATGGGATGTTACGACATGCTACGATAAATATACAACTTCATATATTTATATCAGACCAGATGGAGAACTTGGTTATGGAGATTGTATAGAAATAAGTGCAATAGGCAGAGATTCATATGGAATTTCGTATGACGATTTTGCTGATTGTTCAGGAGGAAGGTCATATTATGTTTCTCCATACGATTCAGAGGTTTTTGTTTATAACCTCGTAGTTGAGAATGGCTATGGCTATGGCGGATTGTATGGAAGAGATACAACAGATACATTTAGTAGAGTAGAAGGACATTTTCATACAGATTTATAAGAAGAATGAAATTTTAAGCTAAACACCATAATATGAAGGGATAGGAGATAGATGCGTGAAATATAAGATTTTTAATAATAAAATTATAGATAAGGGATTGATATTATTAATGCTTCTATCCCTTTGTATATTTATTACAATAGAGATAAGGAATAAAGGAAAAGTTGAAAATGCGCTACCACAGCAGGATATGACAGTGTCGGATGCAACGATAAAGGCAGCAGGTAATGATGATGAGCAGTTAGAAACAATCCTTAAGTATTATTCAAGTGATTTTTCTAAGGATATATATAAAAAGTTCTTTGTGAAAAATATAGGTCAGGATTTAAAATACAGAAATACAAGTTTTTCATATGGTTTAATATCAGTAGATGAAAAAGGTAAAAAAATATACAAATATCCAAGTAGAACAATATATCCGGTTATAAATGTGCAAAGAATAGATATATATAATGATTATAAGGGAGAAGCTCTTGACGATGATAAAAAATGTATTAAGTTAACAGTTGAAATTAAAAATACAACAAATGAAGATATTTATTATGAATATGATGGTAAAATGTTAGGAATTATAAAGGACAATTATTGTTTTGAAACTGTGGCAGATAGCAATATGCATTATAAAGCATATAATTTGGAGCAGGATTATACGTTTTTTAAATCTGTATACGATGATAATTCAAAGGAAATAGAGCTGTTTCCATATGATGAAGGTGAGGTTCCAGAAGATAACAAAGGCAGTTTATTTCTGATTCCGGCAAATTCGATAAGGACATATTATGATTATTTTGTAATTGATAAAGATTGGATTGGTTCAGAAAAACTGGCATATGGAGAAGATGGACTTGTAAGAGAAAAATCAAATGGTTCTGTAAGATATTCAGCAAGGTCATTCAGAATAATGCTGTTTCCAAATGCAGAATAGATATAATACATCATAATCAGGTAAAAGGTGAACTAACATGAAGATTACAAAAAAGAAAATAATAAACATATCACTGATAATGCTTATGGTCATATCATTTTCAATTTTTGCAGTATATGAGATAAAAAATAAAGGAAAAGTTGAAAAAGCACAGCTACAGCAGGAGAGTACAGTGCCACAGGAGGTGCTTGATGCACAGGGGGATGATGAGAAGGAGCTTGATAGTATACTTAAATATTATAATGATAATTTAAAGAAAGAATTATTTGAAAAGTTTTTTGTTAAGAATATAGGGGAAAACATAAGATATAGTGATGTTTCAAAAAGTAGTGGAGGATATACAGTTAATGATAAAGGCGAAAAAATATACGATAATCCTTCGTATAAATATTATCCATTAATAAGAGTGGATAAAGTAGATTTTATGGATGAATTTAAGGGAGAAACAATTGAAGATGAAGAAATGACATGTATAAGATTATCGGTTACGGTGACAAATGATTCAGATAAAGACGCAATATATGTTATATATTATATGCCGGTAGGAATTATTAAAGACAATTATACGTATTCAGAACAATCAACGGAAAAAAATCATTATAGAGATTTTAAAGATAAGGATGAATATATATTTTATAAAGCATATTATGATGAAAATAATAATTTGATAGGAGCATTTCCTTACGAAGAGACACCGGATGAGGTGCCAGGACCTAAATTTTTATTGGCAGCTAATTCAAGTAAAACATATTATGAATATTATAAGATTCCTAAAGAATGGATAGATACCGGAAAACTTGCATATGGCGATGATGGATTAACAAGAGAAAGAATGAATGGAAGTGTCGATTATTGCACAAGGTCATTCAGAATAATGCTGTTTCCAGATGTAGAGTAGATATAATACATCACAATCAGGTAGAAGGTAAATTAACATGAAGATTACAAAAAAGAAAATAATAAACATATCACTGATAATGCTTATGGTCATATCATTTTCAATTTTTGCAGTATATGAAATAAAAAATAAAGGCAAGGTTGAAAAAGCACAGCCACAGCAGGAGAGTACAGTACCGCAGGAGGTGCTTGATGCACAGGGGGATGATGAGAAGGAATTAAATGAGATATTTAAGTATTATAAGGACAATATGAAACGGGAGTTATTTGAAAAGTACTTTGTGAAAAATATAGATGAGGATGTTAGGTTTATGATTGAGGGTTTCCGACATGGCTTGTGTGACCCGTCACAGCAGTGGGAAAACAGATATGAATATAAATCAGAGACAATTTATCCGGTGGTTAATGTAAAAAACATGGAAGTACTTGATACATATAAAGGTGAAGTAGTTGAAGATGGAAAGACCTGTATTAAATTAACGGTTGAGGCAAGAAATACGTCAGATAAAAATGTGTATTTTGAAGTGCCAAGTTATCTTATCGGGTTAAGAAGAGAAAATCATTCATATGAAAATAATTTTCCTGATGATCATTATATGGAGGTTGAGTATAACAGTGACTATACATTTTATAAACGTTATAAAGGACCGAATGATGACCCTAAGAATGGAGTAATTGATACGATAGGAGTATTACCATGTGAGGAGGGCGATGGTGCAACAACACTTGTTGAATTACCACCTAAAGAAGCCATAACATATTATGAATATTATAAGGTTGATGAGGACTGGATTGGAGCAGGTAATCTTGCCTATGGATGTGAAGGATATATGAAGCAGAGAATGAATGGAAGTGTTAATTATATGCCATATGCGTTTGTTATTTATCTATATCCCGAAAATAGAGTTACGGAATAATATATAAAAAGGAGCTGATAAAGTGAAATCAATTTTAAAAATAGAGTTAAGGAGAGCGTTCTGCAATAAATTATTTTACTGCGTGCTGCTTGCAGGCTGCATTATGGCAGCAGGGGTATTTTTTACGTCTAACGCAATGGATATAGCAAAGCTGTGGGATTATGAATATCTTAACGGCACAGATTATGGAGTTATGGCAACTTCCAAAATCAATCTTATGGACGTGTCGCTGTATATATGGATGGGAACTAAGGCGGCAAATAATGTATTTTCATATCTGTTTGCCGTAATTGTTCCGGTACTCGCAGCTATTCCTTATGGAGCTACATATTTAACAGATGTAAAGAGCGGTCTGGTCAATCAGATAACAGCAAGGGTTAAGAAGAGCAGCTATTATCTTGCAAAGCTTATTACAGCATTCGTAAGTGGGGGAACCGTGGCTGTAGTGCCTGTATTTTTTAATCTGTTAATGTGCATGTGTGTGCTTCCGTGGGGAACACCGATATATTCGACACATTATTTTCCTGTAGGAACTGAAAACGTATTTGCTGATTTATTTTATACACATCCGGTAATATATCTTATCATTTATTTTGCGTTTTCATTTATAGTGGCAGGACTGTTTAATTGTCTATGCATGACTTTTGTATACTTTGTAGATAACATATTTGTAATTCTGTTAGTACCATTTATTATGTATTTTTCATTACATGTAATATTTACTTATTGTACAAATATGGGACACAGTTCACTTTTATGGGCATCTAAGCTTACATATTTTTATAAAGACGGAGTAGTGGCAATTGTAATACAGCTTATAATATTAACAGCGGCGGCATTAAGCTTTTTAATAAGGTCAAAGAAGGATGTGATTTAATTATGGGGAATGTAGATAATAATATTTGGGGGAGAAGTAAAAATATAAAAAATATAATTGCAGTGGTGGCTATATTTATAATTGCTGTACTTGTAACAGGAAGAATTATATATATCAATTCAGGTATATTTCCATCGACAAAGATTAATATTGTGAGCCGGTCAGAAGGCATTAAAAATGATACTAATAATATTTATGTGAAAAGCTGTAAGCAGTATAGCAGTTCTGAGTGGGCAGAATATCTTGAAGAAAATAATATTGTAAGTGAAGAAAAATTTATTGAAGAACATAAAAATTATGCGTTTGCCTCTAAGCAGCCGGATGATGATTATTACATAATTGTGCTTGATGCTGAAGTGGAAAATACTACACAGGAAGATCAGAAATTTAATATGACAACAGGAATATCACTTACAGACGGCATATATTCAAATGCATTTTCCAAGCATATATATTATTCATCCGTACTAAATGGCAATACAGATGGTAAAATGGCAACAGTTGATATTAAGCCGCATGAAAAAGCAGAAGTAAAGTGTGCATATATTTCAAAAATAAAATATACAAAATGCGCAATAGAAAACTTTAAAATGGGTAATTATCAGAAGATGAATATAACAATTGACAGTAAATAAATGTATTTAGAGGGTATTGGATATGAGAGTAGAAATAGAAAATTATACAAAGACAATTAAAGGCGCAACAGTATTAAGTGACATTTCACTTAATATGGAGAGTGGTAAGGTATATGGTTTAAGGGGACATAACGGCTGTGGTAAGACAATGCTTATGAGAGCGATAAGCGGGCTGATACTTCCGACGAGCGGCTGTGTAAAGATTGATGGACAGGCAATAGGAAAGGATATATCATTTCCGTCAAGTATAGGACTTCTAATAGAATATCCGGCATTTATTAACAGCTATACAGGTTTTAAAAACCTTAAGATGATAGCAGATATACAGAAAAAAATAGGCGATGACAAGATAAGGGATGCCATAAAGAAGGTGGGATTAGACCCTGATGATAAAAGAACATTTAAGAAATACTCATTAGGTATGAAGCAGAAGTTAGGAATAGCATGTGCAATTATGGAAGAGCCTGACCTTATTATATTAGATGAACCGGTAAATGCTCTTGATGAGGCAGGAAAAGAGGTTGTAAGAACAATCTTACAGGAAAATAAGGAAAGGGGAGCATTAATAATTCTGGCATGCCATGATGCAGACGAGCTTAATTATCTTTCTGATGAAATATATATAATGTCCGAAGGCAAGCTTATTGGACGTCAGGAGTAGTGTGAAAAATCACACTGATGTGCTGATTTTGTCACACGGCTATTTGTGCCGCAGGCGTCACAAAGTAGCCTTTATCGCAGAGCCAAATCTGATATTTGGCCCGCGATTCCTCCGGCATTAGAAATGCCTGCGGAATGAGGAGTAGCGTATGAAAAAAAGGTATGTTTATCAGATTATGTATATAATTATTGCTGTTTTGTGTGTATTTCAGAACCTTTCATGGGTAAGGACGGCATATATGAATGGCTTTGAAGCGGGTATATGGGACGGTGTCTTTGTATATTCAGCTTCAGGTTTTGTAAGGTCTATGGTTGTTCCGCTGGTGCTTATTTATGGAATATTATATAATATGCGGCAAGATTTTACTCCGGTATATATAACTCATATGACAGACAGACTTAAGCTTTGGAATAGGGGAATGATACGTGCATTTATGATAGCATTAACGTCTGTTCTGATTATGATGTTTATATCAGCAGTTACAGTATTAATTAAGACGGGAAACACACAGCTTGTTTCATATTACAGCATAATTAGAGGGGAATTTATGCTGCTGGGAATGAATGTCCCTGATACTAATATTTTATTAATGCTTATAATGTCAATATTTATAAATACAACGGATTTATTTATAAAATTATTGCTTGCACAGTTTATATACTGGATAACAGATAACCAGATAATATCAGTGTTATCAGTAATTATAATGGGGGTTATTCCATCAAGAATGACAAAATATAATAATCTGTATCATTACAAGCCGGAGGGGGGCATGTATTATTCAGAGCTTTTAAATTCACAAAGAATTATTGAGGATGTCCTGATATTTATAATGGTGATAACACTTATAGAGATTCTTGCAAGATTTTTTTTACCAGGGAAGAACTTTTACAAATAGTGCTTCTGCTAAAAAATGAGCAGTAGGATTTTATATAAGATGGATATCAATAGAAATGGAGTAGATATGCTTATTGATAAGAAAAGACTTAATATATATTTTGCATTTGTTATTATATCTGTAATTGCAGTCGATTTATTTATGTTTAACCGTGAAGGAATACATGGTAATGGAATTGATAGCTGTGCCTATGATGGAATATTTGTATGGGGTGTATATAAAATGCTGATAATCGGCTTCTTTCCAATAATTATGATTAGTATATGGGGAGCAATGCATGATGAAATATCAAGGAATATATGTATAGTAAGAATGAACAGCCGTTTTAAGCTGTGGCTCAGGCAGGAGAGACTGCTTTTGGTATTAAGTATTGTTACTATAATAATATCAATGCTTATATCATTTTGCATGGCATATATGCTAAATGGCAGATTATCATGGCCAGAATACATAGAGCGTGACGGGCAGGTTATACAGTGTTCGTATCTGTATATTGCAGCCGATGTGTGGAATCCTTCAATCGCTGATAATTTCAGATTTATACCGGCTGTGATTGCGGCAGTAGTAATCAATTCATTGTGGGTATTTATATTTGTGACTTTTACTAATATATTATGGTGGATATTTAATAAAAAATATATTGGTGTTCTTGTGACATTCTGCATATGTATGCCGCTTGCATTTATAAGAAAACTCGGAATAGCATGGGTATATAAGCTGTGTGATTTTACGGGTATTAAGCTTTTTGAGCATGAGTATTACAGAGAGCTTATATATCCTGACAGGTTAGTACATGTATTAACCTGCCAGTTAGTTATAATAGTGGTAATGTTTGTAATATCAGGAATAATTACCAGAAAGAAAAACTTTATATAAAATGCGTATGTGGAAATGGGGAGTAGTGTGAAAAGATATATTAGACTTTTTAAATATGATTTTAAAAATACAATCAGATGTAATTACCTTATGTTTATATTTACTGTTGTGCTTGCTGTTATAGGCTGTATGTACTTTAAAGGTAAAGTGCATAATAATTATGAAAATATGAAGTTTATTGAGAGCAGACAAGAGCTAAAAGATGCTTATTCTGATATTGATTTCTCGGAATATGATAATTATAAGGGGGCAGGAATAGCAGATTATCAGCTCTATATGTTCAGGGGAATGGATAAGATTACAAAGCGTGAGTTAAACAGCAATACAAAAATCGAAATTCCTGTGATGTTTATAGGAATGGCAGTTATTTTGTCTTTTATGACAGGTAAGTTTTTATTTAAAAATGGAAATTATACAACAATTGTACGGACAAAATCACGCCCGGCGTGGATATTAAGCAAGCTTATATGTAACATGTTAGCTATAGCCTTCGTATATATAATAACTGCCTTTACAGGTTGGATTTTTAGCAATAAAGAAGTTACACTTGGTATACAGACCTGTAAAAGTATTATGGGAATAGACAGGGCAGACCTTAATATAACCGGATTTAATGTGATTTTAATTATGGTAATGCTTCCATGTCTTAGTGCAATTGCTGTTGCACAGATACAGATTATGATTTCACTTGCAGTAAATGAGATTGCAGCGTTTGTGGTTTCAATCGGAATATATATTTTTTCTGTATTTTATAAGACGATGTGGCTGCCGGCAGGCGGCTGTATGGTTCAGAGATTTTCATATTTTATGGATGGCGGATTTGATGTGAAAAGTATAGTATTTTATGATATTATATTAATTATTGTATGTGTGATTGCGGATATATTTATAATGAGACGGAAGAATATACTCGATTAATAAATATCATTAGTATGAATTTAATACAGAAATGAGGTAACGGCTTGATTAATATAGCAATCTGTGATGATGAACAGAGCTTTATAGATGAGTTAAAATATGAGATATATGGAACTGAAAAGTTCTTTAATGAGGAGATAGAAATAAAAGAATATGTCAAGGCAAAGACGCTGTGTAAGGAGCTTTTGGATGGAAAACAGTTTGATATTATATTTATGGATATTATGATGCCTGAGATTGATGGGATAGATGTTGGAAGGCTTATAAGAAATAAGCTTGAAGACAATGTTACACAGCTTGTCTATGTATCCTCTGAGAGCCGTTATGCTATGAAGCTTTTTAAATTACAGCCGATGGATTTTCTGATTAAGCCTGTAAAATCCCAGGAAGTATTAGAGGTTATGAAAAAGGCATATAGCTGTATAAGTAATGGAAGCAGAACATTTTCATTTAATAATAAAGGAATTGTATATAGAATACAGATAAGAAATATCATATATTTTGAAGTCATAAAAAGAAAGATATATGTACATACGGAGCAAGAAACCTTTGAATTTTATGGCGGTATAGAAGAGGTATATAACAGACTGTGTGCGGATGATTTTGTATTTATACACCGCTCATATCTTGTTAATCTTAATCAGGTACAGAGTTTTCACAACAATGTGCTTATCATGTTAAATGGAGAAGAGCTTCCTATAAGCAGGAACAGAAGGGATGAAGTAAGGGACAGATGTTTGTCGACGCTATTTTAAATGTTATATATATAATATCAGCAATATTTGGCTGTTATGTAACTAATGTGGGACTTAAAATGCTTCTGGGTAAAAAGAATCAGGGGATATTCAGGGCTGTCATAACAGATATAATATTTGTTATGTTTGTATTAAATGTAATGATAACAGGTTATAACATGAGTCTTTTATGTATAATGACAGGCATTGGTATATTTATACTTTGCAGCAGTTATGAGCTTGTATTAAAAGAGTGTGTAAAGGCAGTGCTGATAATGTGGTCTGTTCCGTCATTGATTTTTGGAATAATTAACAGCGTTACTCCTGCAAGTGTATTATTATGGCAGATATATATTGCGTCATACTTTATAACACTTGTAATATTCAGTCTGCCAAAACTAATTGAAATCAGGCATTTAAAACAGGAAAATGAAAGTTTAATACAGCAGAATACATCATACAGGCAGCAGCTTGAAACATTGAGAAATGATAGTGATAATGTAAAAACGTTAGGACATGATTTAAAAAATCACATAAGTGTCCTTATAGGGCTTTATAATCAGGGAGAATATAATAAGATGAAAGAATATCTTGATGGTTTAAATGCACATATGTCACAGGATGAGGAAACAGACAATGATTATCCCGTAGTCTATGATACAGGAAATTTTGAATTTGATGCGATAATTAATAAGAAGCTTGAACAATGTAAAAAGCTTGGAATTGAAACGGATATTAAGATAATTATTCCGGAAAATATTAATATTGAACCAACAGATATGGCAGCACTTGCTGGCAATCTTTTTGATAATTCAATAAGGGCTGTAAAAGAACTTGATGAGGCAGAAAGAAGGATAACAGTAGAAGCAAAATACAATAAAGATATATTTTATATTAAATTCTCAAATCGTTTTGAAGGCAGGCTTATTGAAGGGGATAAGGGAGAACTTTTAACGACCAGGCAGGATGATAAAAATCATGGGATAGGTTTATTAAGTGTTAAAAGGATAGCTGAAAAATATGATGGAGATGTAAGGATTAAGAGTGAAAATAACTGTTTTGAGATAATTGTCATGTTATATCCTGAGAGTATTAATACAGGCTTTTAAAAAGAGATGCATAACGTCCCGGTCGTCACCCCAAGCGCAGAGGCTTTTGAAATGTAGCGAGGAAGTGGCGGATTGTATTGGGAATTTTAAAACATATGG
>URAI01000021.1 GCA_900545725.1 uncultured Eubacterium sp. | reverse complement strand
ATATTAGTCACAGCCTGCCCTTTGCTACATTTCAAAAACCTCTACGCTTGGGGTGACGACCGGACAGTTTTTTACAAAAAACTGTCTCACCCAATACGTGTAAATCCTGCATCTTCCATCTCATACATTATGTCACAGCAGCTATTTAACTGCTGTTCTATATGGCTTGTCATAAGAAGTGTGCCGCCATCTCTTACAAACTGTTTTAACAATTCTTCAACAGCATGTACTGATTTTTTGTCAAGACCATTCATAGGCTCATCAAGAATCATAATCTTAGGTTTTTCCATAAAAGCCTGTACAAGCCTTAGCTTCTGCTTCATTCCGACTGAATATTTTCCAACCTTTTTATCACGTTCTTCATACAGACCAAACTTTTTAAGTGTATCATTGATATCATCATCATGTATTACATTTTTAATCTCTGCAAGAATCTTAAGATTTTTCATCCCTGAAAGCTCATTAATAAATTCCGGCTGCTCAATTACAACTCCCGCATTATCTATAAAATCTATATCTTTACCTATAATCCTGCCATCATAAATAACCTGTCCCGAATCTAATAATGAATATCCGCACAGTGTTTTAAAAAAGACACTTTTGCCACAGCCGTTTGGTCCTACAAATCCATAGCTTTTTCCTCTTTCAAACTCCAGATTGACATTTTCAAATATTATCTGTCCTTTAAATTTTTTAGATGCATTTTCTATCTTTAATATATTCTGCATTGCTACTCCCCTCTATCAAGCTCATTTTATTCTATATACTTAATCCTTTAAATCGCTTTTTTATAATAAAACTTATTAAATAACTGCATATAAGCAATATCACTATGCTTAATATCATATTTCTAAAAACAAAATCATTGTTTATATATACCGACATACATTTCATATTAGTAAACACTTCTAAAACAGCCTGAACAAACAATATCAGGCTGATAATAAATATTACTGTATTACTATTTTTTCTAAGCATCAGATATACTGTCACGCAGCCATATATAAACATAACTAATAAAAATCTTAATAATATAAGTTCAAATCTTATTACCATATTAATATTCATTGTAATATTATGTAATCCTGTAAGTAATATAATAATAACCATACCAATATTTACAGTAATACCTGTCTGTATATCTGCCTTTACTATATTTTTTATACACATATTAATATATCCATCTTTGCCATATCTGTATAGCTTCATCGTCCTGCATCCATAAAGCTCATAATATAATCGTATAAATATACACATATAAGCAAATATAAATAAAATAAACAGGCTCATAAACCGGAATTGTAATGTCATAAACGACAATTTATATTTTGAATTATCAAATATAACTGCTGTAATATCATCCAGCGAAGATATGTCTTTTTTAACCAGCAATCTTCCTAGAAAAAATATATTAAGCTGTGATATTAACACGCCCAGATAAATAATTTTTCTTTTTATATAAGACACCTCATTCCCATCAGAGTTATTTTACGCTAATGCACATTCCTCAGTCATTTTTAATGCATTATTTATGAACTTGTGAATAATCCGCATATCAATCTGATTATTCACACTATTCTACGTTTCTTTTTTATAGGAATATACATAAGAATTATTATTATTATTATCATTATTATGTAACTGACTGCCATTTTGACAGTGAATGTATTTTTCCATCTATAATATGCTGAATCCAGAATTAATGGCAGTATATTTTTCTTATGAAATATTATTCCTTTAACTACACTTGCAAGAACATATCCGATACATATTATCAGGCTGTTTTTCATACCTGTACTAAGCATAACCGCCAACTGCATGAACGCCAATAACAAAAGATTAATATAACTTATTATTATAAATTTTATTAATGCTCCTGTTGATACAAAAAAACCTCTGTCTGTGATTGCTGAAATAAAGCCTGTAAATATTCCGCACAGACAAAATATCATAAGATAGGCTATACTAAATACTACCTGCCGTTTTATATAATCTGCATACAGACATTTGAATGAACCATACCTGTAAATGGACATATTGTTGAGATTTTTCAAATAATCATATGTTAATATTATAAAGCCAAGATATAACACAATAGGTGAATATATCTTATCTGTAAATACTTTTCCTCCAAAGTCCAATGCAGCATACATAAGAATAATAATAAATACTGATATACATTTTTTTCTATTATACATTGATTTTTTCCTTTCCCCTCAAAAAAATATACAGGATTATTATTGATATTAATACCGGTAAAATCAAGGATAATAACATCTGAAATGCTGTAAAAACAGTTGGTGACGGATATACATAACCATAAAAACCATATAGATATGCAGGTGTAAAGTTTAATGTCATCATCGCCATATTCTGACTCATAAAAGTACATCTGATAAATTCAAGAATAACCTGTACTCCCCAAAAATATGAGAACATGCATATAATCATCTGATATGCTCTTTTGCATACTAATGAGATACAACATCCCATCCATGTATAAGCAAATGTTCCTATAAAAAAGGATGGTATTCCCTGAATGAGATAATACAGATATGGATTTTTCTGACTGAATTGTACTCCGAATATTCCATCAAAAATATTTCTTGGAATATCCAATCCCGTATTCCCTAGTAACATATATCCTATAGTCGTATAAATAACATATATTACATAAAATACTATTGCATTAATTATTGAGTGGCTAAATATCGTTGATAATATAACCTTGCTCTGCTTCTCTCCACGGACATATCTGAATGAAAATAATCCGCATTTTTCATTGTAAAATAATGTAACTAAAAATATCAGAATAAGATATAAAATAGTTGTTGCACACCCCTGTATATCCATATATCTGCCAAAGGTCAATATTTGTTTTAACAGACCGCTGCCTGCAGATAAGGTGCGTGCTCCCTCTAACGAATTAATGTTATATCCTATGGTTTCATCATATACACCGCTGTAAAAGAACCAGTATATCCACATTGATATTAACGCAGTTACACCGGCAATTATACGCCGGAAATTAAATATCCTGTATCTTAAAAGCCTCATTTAACTTTCCCCCTCATATTGTTTTTCATCCCCTTTAAATAATAGTATGAACTGCGTTATATGATATATCAATTTTGCTATTGCTCATCTGTTTCAACTCTATCACATTTTTTTATAAAATCAATGTTATTTATATATACGACATTTTTTTTACATGAACGACATTTATATGTTTATTTCTACTACAAACCAATAGTCTTTTAAGTAAATTTCAATACTTCCATTATAATTTTCAACTGCATTTCTAACATTCTTTAACCCCATGCCATGGTTTAATTTATCTTCTTTTAATGTTATACTTTCCCCATTTTTTATTTTCTTTATAATATCACTTAATAAAATATTGTTTTCTTTTATATATTCATTACTATATTTATTTTTTATGCGTATATACAATTGTTTATTAAAAACACCTATATCAAAAAATATTTCTTTATCATTATTATCTTTAATATTTTTACTGGCTTCAATTGCATTACTTAATAGATTATAAATTATTGTACACAAATCATACTCTGAAATTCTTGTTTGTACTGGAACATTTCCATTTACATACACTTTTATATTATCTGGTGCTTCACTTATCTGATATGTAATTATTGCATCAATTCCACTATTACCTGTATAACTTTTAACATCATACACGGCTGAATTATTCATTACATCATTTATATATTTTTTTATTCCAGAAATATCTCCATTTTCACAATATGCCGATATTACTGTAAAATGTGCTCTAACATCATGTTTAAACCTTCTTATCTTTTCATCCCTGTTCAGGATTTGCATATAATACGACTTCTGTAACTGCATATACTTCTGATATATTTTATTTCTCTCTTCTAGCTGTATCTGTCTATTTACAATTACCCCCTGCCATAATGTAATAAAGATAAGAGTAATACATGCCAAAGAGACAGATATTCCAACTATACTATATATCTTATTATACCCAACAACATCGACAACAACTTGTATTGAACCTATCATACATAATGTGCTAAAACCTACAACATAAAACAATACATATTGTTTCCACCCAAGGCTTACCTCTATCTTTTCAATTTTTTTATATTTCTGCATTAACATTACAATCACAGCTATAAATGAAGGAAATATTTGGCATACTATACCAAGAATATTTTTTTCAATAAAATTGCTCTCTTTAATATTAAATATGATTGAAAATAAAAATGTCATACTAATTGCTATAACCGATGTACTGATTATTATAAACGGATATATAATTATATTTCTTTTGTCAAATGGACGTAATAAAAGTACCGGTACTACTAACATTGATATAAAACTTAAAAGTGAACTTGTTGATACATCAAATATATTAAGCATTGCAAAATGAAATATTAATACTAATAATATGCCAATTAGCCAGGATGTCTTTTTCTTTGTTATTGTTGAATTAAAAAAGACAATATATGCCAATATATAATTCAATACCTCTGTCACTAAATATAAAATCATATATAAAGAATCGCTCATCTTTCATTATCCTTAATTATTTTTGAATTTTTAACCATTATGTTAAACTTTATAAATCTTTAATTACAAACGTGCTAAAACTCTTTTTTTTACATATTTGTTATATTGGGTTTTAAATTTCTCATTGTATTTTCTTCCAATCGGAACTCCTTTATCATTATCTTTCATAATAGCCGAATTTCCCGAAATATAATCAACATTCTGTAAATTAACAATATATGATTTATGCACCCGGACAAATAAATAATTATCTAATTCCTTTTCTATAATACCTAATTTTTTAGTACACAATATATAATTACACAGATTCTTTATTTTAGAATATGTATATATCTCTGAATAATTCCCCTCTGCTTTAATATAAATAATATCTTCTGCCTGTACCTTAACTATTTTATTATTACTATCTCTGACTGACATTGCTATGTTTTCTTCTTTTTCATCAATTACAATATTAATCATTTTCTTAATCTGTTCTTTATATGCCGGTTTTAAAATAAAACCAATAGTCTTTATACTATATGCATCATATACATATTCATTGTAACCTGATACAAACGATATTCTCCATATTTTATCTGACTTAATAATTCTATCTTTTATATCTATACCATTCATTTGTCCTAATTCTATATCAAGAAATAACAAATCTATCTCATTATTTTCATTATTATTACAATAATCAATTAATTGTTGTCCCGTCGAAAACTTTATAATTTCAAAATCTTTTTCCTGTTCTGTTAAAATTTCTCTACAGATATCAGAAACCTTTTTCTGCTCATCTATACTATCATCGCAAATTCCTATAACCATGTTGTATCCCCTCATCAATAAATAATATCCACATATATACTTTATAATAATCAATTTGTTAAATTAAAATATTTCTTTAAAATATTTTACAACAAAATATTAAAAGCTGGAAACCATACTTTAATTTTAGATATTGATAATAAAATACCATGAAAATTAAATATAATGTTTTCCAGCAATTTTAATATTTTATTAATCACACTCTCTGCTCAATCCATTTATATATATCTTCAAATATATAATCTTTTTGCAGTTCACTGTGAAGCTCATGGCGGCATCCTGTATATATTTTACATGTCACATCTTCAAAATGCTTTTTATAAATATCATACAGCTTTTCTACATCTTTGCCATATCCACCAACCGGATCATCTTTTCCTGATACCATCAATACAGGCAGGTCAACCGGAGCTTTTTTGATATTTTTCTTATTACTTACATATGCAATAGTATTAAGAAGACCGTAATAGCCATTTACTGTAAATATATATGAACACATTTTATCATTTTCATATGCATCTACTACACTCTCATCTGTTGTAAGCCAGTCATGCTCTGTTCTTGCATTATCATACTTTTTATTATACGCACCAAACATTATCTTATTGATAAGGCTGCTTCTGTATCTGTCACCTTTTAATCTGCCTGTAATATTATTTAATACGAGTCCTGCACTTACAAGTATATGAGGCTGGTTGCCTGTTCCCATGATAACTGCACCATCAAGTTCTTCTCCATGCTTAATAATATATCTTCTTACCATAAATGAACCCATGCTGTGTCCTGCAAGAAAATACGGAATATCAGGATATTTTTTCTTCATTATTCTTGTAAGCCTGTGCATGTCCTCAACAAGATATTTCCCCGGGTCTTTGTCATCCGCAAAGTATCCATAATTATCTTCATCTGTAACTGAATGTCCATGTCCTATATGGTCGTTACCAACTACAAGTATTCCTCTTTCTGCCATATACCTTGCCATATCATCAAATCTTTCAATATGGTCAATCATTCCATGACATATCTGAAGAATACATACAGGTGTGTCATATTTTTCACAATCCGGATACCATATCTTTACAAATATATCATTTATAGTATTAGATGACTTAAATCTCTTATTCTCTGTTTTAATCATATATACGCCTTTCTATACATGTTACAATTAATCTGCCTTTTACCTTAATTCCATACACCAGATATATTCTACTAATCAGTATTATCAATTTCCAGTATATTTCAATCATGTATCAGCATATCTACAATTGCCTGCTAATTGATATTATCAGCTCCCCAGTCTTTCGTACTCATATTACCTGAATAGCTTACATGGGCTACTCCCATAAATGCATCCTTACCAACCTCTTTTACTGATTGTGGAACTGTAATATCAAGACTGCTGCTGTTACTAAAGGAACAATATCCGATTGCCTTAACACTGTCTGGAAGTGTAAGCTTATTAAGTTGTGTACAGCCTGAAAATGCATAATCTCCTATTGATTCTATATTGCTATTAAGTTTTATGCTCTGGATATCCGTATTATTATAAAATACACCTGCCGCTATTATCTTTACCGCATCGGGAACTGTATATTCAGATGCTGATGTCTTAACTCCGACAAGAATATTATTTACAACAATTTCAGTATGGCTTTCATACTGTACTGATTCCCACTTTGTGTTACTAAAAGCATTAATTCCTATACTTTCTACCGACTGTGGCACAGTTATATTTTCAAGTGCCTTACAATTATAAAATGCATTGGAATTAATTGTTTTAATACCATCACTTATAACAATCTCTGTCACGTTATTATCATCTTTAAATGCTCCGGCATCTATAACCGTAACAGCTTTGTCATCGAGCTGTGATGGAATAGTAAGCTTACTGTCATTCTTTCCCTTGTCTGTAAGTCCTGTAATCTTAATATTCCCATCATCCATAGTCTCATATTCAAATACCTTTATTGCCTTGCCACTTTTCTGACAGGCTGTCATCTGCACAAGCATAACAGACATTATCATTAATAATAATATCCTGCTATATAATGTCCTGTTATGCATAACCTTAATAAACTTCATTTTTTCCATCCTTAAAAATACTTAATATTATTTTGACCACATATAGCAGTAAGCCTGTGTTCTTGCAGCAAAATGCTTATCTTTCAATAATTCTCTTACCTCTGCCTTTGTATACCAGCCGGCATATATCTCTTCAAGGGTTGATGTACTCGGAGCAAATGTGCCTTCAGCCTTTCCAATTATTACGGCATTAGTTTCATTGGAAAAACCGATAGCACTATAACTGTCAAAGAGCTGATCTTCTATCTGTATAATATTAAGTCCCGTCTCTTCCTTAAGTTCACGTCTTGCTGCCTGTTCCGGTGTCTCACCATCATCAATAAGCCCTGCCGGAAAATTATATACAAATCCCCCGACAGACATTCTGTACTCCTTATTAAGAAGTATTTTCTCATCATCTTCATCGGTCATAATTATAACTACACCGTCTGTATGATTATTTCTTAAGGTATCTATTGAATCAATATTCTTATCTCTGCTTATAATTTCATATACTTTCTTTTTATGGTCTTTAGTTTCATATTCAAGGTCATAACGTGTAATAAACTTGCCTTCGTTTACCTTTCTTATTCCTTTATATTCCATATTTTTACCATACCTTTTTTTATTTGTGCATGCTGAAAGACTTCATATCATAATTATTCAGATTATCATGTACTCCTCTTTCATCAGCTTCTCCGATAAGCTTATCCCTGTCCTTTTTAAACATATTTTCAGGTCTGTGCTGGCTAGGTCCTCCGACACATCCACCTTCACACATCATGCCCTCTACAAAGTCTGCATTTAACCTGCCAACCTTAAGAAGTGTAAGAATCTTCTTACATTCTGCTGCACCTGCACATTTTTCAACTGTATACTTAGATGTATCAACTCCCTGTTCCTCCATGCTCTTAAGGACTGCTGCTGTTACACCACCACCGTTACCGAAGCGTTTTCCATATACACTTGCCTGCTGGCTGTCATTTTCCTCTGGTTCAAATGTAACATCCTTCGCTCTCATCATGGCTCTGAATTCACCAATTGTAAGTGCATAATCTGCTGTTCCCTCATTAGGATTATCTTTAACTTCACTCTTCTTGGCTATACATGGACCTACAAATACTGTAACTGTTTCAGGATCCTTTGCCTTTAACATCCTTGACACTGCACACATAGGTGATACTGTTGTAGATATATTGTCTGCAAGTTCCGGAAAATGCTTTCTAATCATATTAACAAATGCCGGACAGCATGAGGTTGTCATCTTCTTTCCTTCTTTATTAGCCTCAATCCATTCTTCTGCTTCCGCTGCCGCTGTCATATCTCCACCAAGACCTACTTCTACCATATCGGCAAATCCGAGCTTATGGCATGCTGTTCTTATACTTGACATTGTAATATCTGCTCCAAACTGTCCTTCCATGGCAGGTGCAAACATCGCTATAACCTTTTTACCTGCAAGGATATCCTTAATAATATCAACGATATCTGTCTTAGAACCTATCGCACCAAAAGGACATCTGTGTATACACTGTCCACAACGGATACACTTCTCCTCATCAATTACACATAATCCGTTTTCATCCATTGTAATTGCATTGACTGGACATGTCTTTTTACATGGCCTTATAAGATCAGCTATTGCATTATACGGACAGTTTCTTGCACACATGCCACATTCCTTACACTTTGACGGGTCAATATACGCTCTGTCTCTTCCCATTGAAATAGCGCCGAATTTGCATGACTGCTGACATGCCTTTGCCATACACTTACGGCAGTTATCTGTAACTATATAATGTGATAACGGACAGTCGGCACAGGCCGCTTCTATTACCTGGATAATATTATCAGCACCATTTCCATCGCTTTCTGTAGGACATTTTCCCTCTGCAAGTCTGATTCTTTGTCTTACTATCTCTCTTTCTTTGTATACACAGCATCTGAACTGTGGATTTGGTCCAGGAAGAAGTTTATAAGGAAGTTCATCTTTCTTTTCTTCAAATTCTCCCTCGTAAGCAAGCTTTGCTACCTGATAAAGTACTTCGTGTTTAATCTTTAAAATTGTTGCATCATTTGTCAGCATAATATCCTCATTTCTACGCACTCGTGTAAATCATTTCCGTGTAATTTTAATCATTTTTGTAGTTTCATAAATCATTTTTTATATAATTTTTTAATCATTTCATGTCAATTTCTGACATTCATTATGTAAAAACTTCCTGTGCGTCTGAAGCTTTTACATATCCTTACTTATAATATCAGTTAACGGCTCCAGCTGCGTAAGCATATTTCTGATATTATCAAATATCTGGCTCTTTTTCCCATCACCCTTTTCTATATCTGTTATATATTTTAATACCTGATCATATTGCTTTTTTGACAATACAACATAATCAGATATGTTATTGATTTTAGACTGCGATGTATCTATCGCAGATACGATATCCTTTTGTATATCATCGACCTTGCCGGCACTTATATTAACATTTTCAAATATATCATGTGCTTCACCAACATTTTTAGAATTGTCATAAAGAAGGTCTCTTGAATTGGTAAGTGATACATTGAGCTCCTTCGTTCCCTGTTCTACACCGGCTATTCTATGATTAATCATCTCAATAAGCTTCTTTATCTCATCGGCAAGCTCTCTAACCTGCTCTGCAACAACTGCAAAACCTCTTCCATGCTCTCCTGCTCTGGCAGCCTCGATAGAAGCATTAAGGGCAAGCATATTAGTCTGGTTGGCAACCTTGATAATTCCCATTGTACATTCTTTAATATCTTCTACGGAATGTTCAAGTGTTACAAACGTACTATCCATAACATCAAAGCTTTCTACAACCTTTCTTGAATCCTCCTGTAATATAATTACTTTATCCTGTGCTTCACTGACTGAATTAATTATCTCATTCTTAACCTCGTCAAATACACCGGATATCTCCTTTATCTGGTCAAATGTTTCCTGAAATTCATCAATCCCTGTACTAACTTTATCTGCCGCAGCTATTACATCCTGAAATGAACCCTTAATATCAGCAATCTGTTTGGTAACAATTACTTCCTCATCAGAAAGATTATCAAACTGCTTTTCAAGATACTTTGCCGTATAGACAACCGGATATATTGAATCTTTATTAATACCACTTCCGTTCACAGCTGTATTTTGTACTACTTTAGCTGTATGTTCATTACCTTTTGTATATTTATTTCTTTTAAATAGACCCATACTAATCTCCATTCCTGAGCAACTTTTGTTGCGAAGAGGCGAAGAAAAATTCGCGCAGGCAATTTTTCTTCTGCCATCAATAGCTATTTGTTCTGCTCAGAAACAAATAGCCAGTTTACTTATGAACTTGTGAACAATAAGCTATCAGGCTTATTTTTCACACTTTTACCTTCTGACATGTTAATCCTGCTTCTTTATTAATTGCTTATGTCACTTTATTTACTCAAAAACAACACATGACATCGTCTGATTGGTGTGCTGTCCGTTAAAATGTTCACCCAATCCGATAAGTCCTGAATGAGCACCAAGCGAAGCCATTCTCTTAAGATAATTATCCATATGTCCCAGCTTATTAAAATACTGATATCTGAATACACAATTGATAGAAAATATTCCCGAAATATGTGAAAAATCCTTATTGATTAAATCTATAGTCTCTTCAAGAATTGCCTTATCATCTCCTGCTTCAAGTATATATAATCTGTCCTTAGGATTAACCTTTCTGTAACAATACAGATTGCCATTATTATCCTTTTCCTTTATGGAAACAATATATATTTCATCACCAATACATCTTCCAAATGGATTTTTCAAGGTCTGCTCTAATACATTACCATCTTTTATTCCAAGTTCATTTACATATGTATCTGCTGCACTTCGTCCATCAAGTGAACATATCTTATATTCCTGAGGAACAGCTTTTGTACATATATATGTTTTATCTGTAGGTGTATAAATATTTTCCTTATATACTTTAACCTTTCCTGTATTATTCTTAATTACTGCATATGCACATGCATCACTGTATATTAAGCCATTGACACATACCTCCTTTGTCCAAGTCGTCCCCCCGGTCAGTTGTACATCCCTGCCTGCGATAGCAGACTGGATTGTTGTAAGTACACATTCATCATTGCCTGTACAAAAATCAATTATTACTGTATTACCCTTTCCCGGACCAACCTTTGCTATGCTGTCCTGAATATTCTTAACAGCGGCTACCGGTGCTTTTGATACATAATTAATCACTCCGGTATCAACTGTAATATTTCCTGAAAATGCTGTGATTATTATTCCATTTTCAACAACACTGTTATTACCATATGCCTGTCCGACACAACCTATGCTTGGGACATCCGGAAATCGGTCATTAAGCTTTACCGCTGCCTCCCTGAATAATTTTTCATCTCCAACCGTCATAATTATCAGCTTAGGATCTCCAAGTCCTCTTAATGCTTCATCAATATCCCCACGACTGCTTATACCTATAAACTCTTCCATAACTTATCTCCATTTCTTGATATTTCTAGAATAGCTTAGTGTCAAATCTGTTTAAATAAACTTACAGATATTTACACCTGATAAATAATAATTTCCATTGTTATAATTTTATCATTTAACATTACTTTTTTCTACAAAATTATAATGAAATACATAATTTTTTATAATATTTCTGTATACCTTAACTTATATGTATTTTATAATTTGCTGCAAACATATATAGAGCAGACAAAAATATAATATAAAAATGGTTGCTGCACAGATATACAACAACCATTTTTATATTATAAAGTAATCTTTTTGATTAATTTGACAAACTAATACACAATTTAAAACTAATTAATGCAATACATATGCCAACAGCACATAGCACCATGCCTGATATTCGCATAAAATTAACCTGTCATTTTGCTTTTATGCTGACATTATATGATATCTTCGACTATTAATTGTGGAACAAGTCTGTTTTCTTTTAATACATCCTCTACTAAATATCTGTCAAGGAACTCTTTTTTTATTCCATAGTTATATACCTTAACATCACTATTTCCATAATATGAAGCAATCTTTTCTCCAAATCCGCCATCTGATATTCCATCTTCCAGAGTTACAACTATATTATGGTCTTTCTTAAGTTCTTCAAGAAGTTCTGTATCAAGCCCTGTTATATATCTCGGATTGATAAGTGTTGGCTGTACGCCTGTCTTTTCGGCTATAAGTCCGGCTGTTTTTTCACCCATCTGATAAAAATCTCCAAGTGCAATAATGGCTATTTCCCTTCCCTGCTTTGTAATCTTATATTTATTAAGGTTACTATAATCCGTATCCATATCACTGTCTGTATGAATTACACCATTACAAGGTATTCTTATTGCTACAGGATATCTGTCCTGCTCTATACTCCAGTCAAGCATTGCAAAATATTCTTCACAATTAGTCGGAGCTAAATATACCAGATTAGGAATATTAGACATCATAGCAATATCATATATTCCAAGATGTGTTACATCATTCATTCCATATACAGATGCAGTATTGACAAGCAGCGTCGCAGGGTTGCTATTGATACAAAGATCCTGTGATATCTGGTCATAGGTTCTTTGGAAGAAGCTTGAATGTGTTGCAAATACAGGTTTACATCCATTCTTTGCAAGTCCCGATGCCATAGCTACGGCATGTTCTTCTGCAATACCCACATCAATAAATTGTCTTCCTGCCTCATCTCTTTTATCTTTGGTAAATCCTATACTGGTTGGAACTGCTGCTGTAATTGTAACAACCGAACGGTCTTTCTTCATCTTCTCCATCATATAATCACATGTAAGCGAAGCATAGCTTTCACCGTCAGATGATACCTTACATTTGCCCGTTTCTTTATCAAACGGCATGCACCAATGCCAGTTTTCTTTATTCTCCTCGGCTATCTTATAACCTTTACCCTTAAGTGTATTCATATGCACAACAATAGGGTGGTCAATGTCCTTAACCCTTTCAAATGCTGAAATTAATGACTCAATATCATTGCCATCTGTGATATAAGTATAGTCTAACCCCATTGCTTTAAAAAGATTACATTCACATGTTCCATCAGAATCTCTTAACTGCTTAAGATTCTTATACATTCCACCATGGTTTTCAGCGATAGACATATCATTATCGTTAAAAAGAATAATAAAATTGCTGTCCATCTCGCCTGCAAAATCAAGTCCTTCGAGAGCTTCACCTCCACTAAGTGAGCCGTCACCTATTATTGCAATGACATTACCCTCCTCACCCTTAAAATCCCTTGCCTTGGCAAGACCGGCAGCAAGACTTATAGATGTTGAAGTATGACCTACGTTAAAGAAGTCATGCTCACTTTCTTCAGGATTCGTATATCCTGATATATCTGAAAAATGTTCATCATTAACAAATGCATCCTTTCTTCCTGTAAGCATCTTATGACAATAACTCTGATGAGATACATCAAATACGAACTTATCCTTAGGTGAATCAAATACATAATGGAGTGCAATAGTTGCCTCTACCATACCAAAATTAGGTCCAAAATGTCCTCCACGCTTACTTAATCTGTTCATAAGTGCAGCTCTTAATTCCTCTGCAAGTTCTTTTAATTCTGTCATATTCATCTGCTTAACATCCGCTGGTGAGTTAATTTTTTCCAAGTACATTCAATTCCTCATTTCTACACATGCTTATTTTTTATTACTATTCCTTAAGATATCCGCTCTATAATCTATAATAAATGTGATATCTTAATTAACACCTGTTATCTGTTAAGTGTTATAAGGTAACCTGCAGCTCATGTGTAAGTTACAGATTACCCTTAAAGCCGTTAATTTCATACACCTGATACAGTATGATTATCTGATAATAATTATTAACAGTCTGTTTTAAGCATATGTTACAACTTAAAGCCACCTTTAAGTCAATATATTTAGGATACTTTATATTTTTTTAATTTTTATTGTTCATTTTATCTGTTAAAATCAAGACTTACCCTGCCATTAGATGTCGCCGCCTTAAGCTTATATTTTCCACCATTGGTTGTATAATATCCACCGGATTTTTTATCACCATTTATATATATGCCTCCATTGGAAACATGTGATTCAATACTATAGTCACTCTCAGGATTAAGAAGCTCCAGTTCTATCCTGCCATTGTCTGTTTTACAGTCTATGTCTGCATCAATTTCAGCATTCACATTAATTTTGCCATTATCTGTATTTACTACAAAACTTTTCTTAAATATACCATTACAATCAATTTTACCATTAGATGACCTTATGTCTGTGGACTCCTTAACACAAATCTGCCCATCTATCTGTATTTTTCCATTTGAGGTTTTATATCTTAGAATATCAGTAGTACATACTGAATTAAAATCAATACTGCCATTGGAAGCCTCAACGTTTATCTTATCCAATTCTGAATTATCAGGAATCTTTACTATTATTGTATCCTTACTTTCTCCTGTTATCCATTTTAAGATATCTGTAAATGGAAAAAAAGCTATTATACTTCTATTTGATTTACCTGTAACATTTAACTTATTCCCTGTTATATTTATCCCCGGCTGGTTATTATAATTAAATCCATGTGTTTCCACTTCAAATCTGTCACTTTCAGACCTTGCAAATTCTATTTCTGCCGAGTCCACCTCTATATTAATATCCTTTATATCTGTATCAGACACGGTCTTTTGCTGTTTTTGTCCGTCACTTTCCGTATGAAAAACACCATTATAATATGATGTTCCTACATCTGCGCCTGCAAAATAGCCACACCCCATAAATATTATTCCAACCGTTATTAATATTCCTGATATAATTAATGAATTTTTTGCCAGCCTTTTCATATATTCTGCTTCCCCCTTCTTTTTGTAAACATTCCCTTTATCTTAGAAATAATGAATGTTATAAATCTAACAAGCAATACTACAATTGCCACTTCTGCTATTGTCATAAGAACTCCTATACCTGTTACTAACAATCCACATCCTGACAGATACAACCCTGTTGCAAAATCAACAGCGGCTACAGCATATATTCCCATTCCGACAACAAATATACCGCTGCCAGCGACGGCTATTGCCGCAGTCCCAAATCCAAATACTATAGAAATTGCTGCAATTACCAATGAAAATACAACTGCAGCCAGTGCTATCAGAAGCGATCCCCATATAGGCGATGTGAGTACAGCTATAATAATAATTGCAATTGTTGCTCCCGATGTTCGTTTCGGTGCTGCTGCCCCTGTATTCTGATAATTTCTTTGTGCATTATATCCGGTATTCCCGAAATTTCCTTGTGCATTGTTATATCCGGTGTTACCATATCTTCCCTGTGCATTGTTATATCCGGTATTCCCACAGCCTCCCTGTGCATTATTATATCCGGTATTCCCATAGCCTCCCTGTGCATTGTTATATCCGGTATTCCCATAGCTTCTCTGTGTATTATTATATGAAGTATGATTATACGCTTTTCTATGGTTATTATAAAAGCTGCTCTGGTATAATATCACTTCATTTTTACTGTTATTATCCTGTTCATCAATATACTCATTCATTTTTCTGTAATCATCATTGATTGTCTGTGCAAGTTTATCCGGTGTACCAAGCTCACTTATTATATCAGCTTCACTATCCATCCCTGCATCTGTAAGATATTCAAAATAATATTCAATAACATCTTCTGCTTCATCATCCGGCATATTATTAAGATATCCTCTAAGCTGTCTTAAATATTCATCCCTGTTCATTTCCTTCTCCTCCCATTAGAATCTTTTCAACCTTACTTTTATACTCATCCCATTCTTTTCTATAATCCTCAAGCTGCTCACGCCCCTTATCCGTTATCGTATAATATCTTCTGTTTCTGCCATCAAACGGCTGATCATATGTAGTAAGATACTCTCCCTTCTGAAGCCTTCTAAGTACAGGATAAAGAGTTGACTCTGATACACTCATAACTTCCCTGACATTCTGCGTAAGAACATATCCATATGTATCCTCTTTTTCAAGAACTGACAATACACATGCATCCAATAAAGCAGCTCCAAGTTGAAATGCCATATAACCCGCTCCTTTCGTCCACATTCATATTATATTTAAACTATGTCATATAATTATACTGACATATAAAATTAATATATATCTAAAATTAATATATATCTAAAGTTAATATAACTAAAGTTAATGTATAACCAAAATTAATATATCTAAAGTTAATGTATAACCAAAATTAATATATCTAAAGTTAATATATATCCAAAATTAATAATACATATATGTACTATTCTTATTGATTTATATGTAATATTATACGCCATATAATATATGATAGTTCATAATATATTATATGGCATATAATATGTCAAGTTTTTAATTAAAAAGGCATAAAAAAACTGTTACAATAAGAATTTATACCTATTGTAACAGCCTTTCCCATTTTAAAAATGTCAGTATATATTTTATAATTCATATATGAAAATACCTGAATAATAAATATATTACACTCTGATAAAATATTCTATTTTACATTAAATGCTAAAACTCCCGGATATACAGCGGCCGCTCCAAGCTCTTCCTCTATTCTTAAAAGCTGGTTATACTTAGCAACTCTCTCCGTTCTGCTAGGTGCACCTGTCTTTATCTGACATGTGTTAAGTGCTACGGCAAGGTCAGCTATAGTTGTATCCTCTGTTTCTCCTGAACGATGGCTTGATATAGCTGTATACCCTGCCTTGTGAGCCATCTTTATTGCTTCAAGTGTTTCTGATACAGAGCCTATCTGATTAAGCTTGATAAGAATTGCATTGCCGGCTCCCATCTTAATTCCTTTAGAAAGTCTTTCTGTATTAGTAACAAACAAGTCATCTCCTACCAGCTGGACTTTATCCCCCAGTCTTTCTGTCAGTGTCTTCCAGCCATCCCAGTCCTCTTCATCCAGACCATCTTCAATAGAGATTATAGGATATTTTTCACACAATGAAACCCAGTGTTCAACAAGCTCTCTGGCACTAAACTCAGTTCCTGCTTTAGGCAGTTTATAATATCCTTTTCCTTTCTCTGACTTCCATTCAGAAGATGCTGCATCCATAGCAATCATAAAATCAGTATCTTTTCCATATTCTACACCTGCCCTGTAGCCTGCCCTCTTTATAGCCTCAAGTATTGTCTCAATAGCTTCTTCATCAGATTTAAGTGCCGGTGCAAACCCACCTTCATCACCTACACTCGTTGCAAGTCCTCTTTCCTTAAGTATT
Organism: uncultured Eubacterium sp.; assembly: GCA_900545725.1. Classification (GTDB taxonomy): domain Bacteria; phylum Bacillota; class Clostridia; order Lachnospirales; family Lachnospiraceae; genus Lachnospira. Next base: position 13,555 of record URAI01000021.1, on the reverse strand, counting down.
GCTGCCAGTGCGTGAAATACTTCTGAACACCATCTTAATGCTTCTTTAAATGAAGCTGCACCGACAGGCATAATCATAAACTCCTGAACATCAAGTCCGCTTGATAATGCATGACAACCTCCGTTAATAATATTCATCATTGGAACTGGAAGCCTGTTGCCGGATATGCCACCTAAAAATCTATAAAGAGGTATATCAAGTGATATTGCCGAAGCCCTGCAGCATGCAATAGATACGGCCAGAATAGCATTAGCACCAAGATGTGACTTATCCTTAGTTCCGTCTGCCTTAATCATAGCTGTATCTATCGCATATATATCAGAGACATCCATTCCTGTAAGTGTATCATTGATAACTGTATTAATATTATCAACTGCCTTTGTAACACCCTTGCCAAGATAACGTGACTTATCACCATCCCTTAATTCCAGTGCCTCAAATTCTCCCGTAGATGCTCCACTAGGTGCCATGCCTCTTCCAATTGTACCATCTGCAAGCATAACTTCTGCCTCCACTGTCGGATTTCCTCTTGAATCAAGAATTTCTCTTCCTATAACCTTTTCAATCTCTAAATAACTCATAAAAGAATAAACTCCTTTCAAAAAACGGACAGCTCCTATATAAATTCAGCAGTTTTATATACAGAGCTGTCATAAAATGATTTACACGCAAGTTAGATATATCTAACTATAGTTAGATTATACTTATTTGATGCAAAAAAATCAATCCCCTGTTATGATATAATTTCTCACATCCCCATAACCGGCTTTTTTCCAATTATCTTCCGCCACAAACAAACCAACTATAATAATAATAATAACAAACACAATAAAAGCAATGTCAATAACATCTAAAATATGAATAACATCTACAGCATGAATAACATCTACAGCATGAATAACATCTACAGCATGAATAACATCTACAACACCAATAATAACAACAATAATAACAGCATCGGCAGCATGTATTTCTGACGTATAAATTTATTATTGCCGAATTTTATTAAAATATTCATTCTTAAAAAAGCATATAAATAATCACGTTATAATCATATCAAACATTATAATCATACCAAGGTCTGTTTACAACAGTAGACGATACTATGGTATAAAAAAACAGGATATAGAATCAACCGGTATACAATACCAATTAATGTCCATATCCTGCATATGTATCCGATATACATTCAACTTAATTAATAATTATTTACGAATCTTAAATTCTCCTATAAGTCCATCAAGTGAGGTAGCTGATGCTGTTAATTCCTCACTCATCGCAGATGTCTGCTGTGCTGCTGCTGAGTTAGTCTGAATTACGTCATTAATTTCTTCAACACGGCTCTCTATTTCCTTTACAGAAATCTCCTGCTTATCAGAAGCGGTTCTTATCTTTGCAACCTCATTTAATATCTCATCAAGGTCACCAATTACCAGCTTCATGGCATCCTTTGTCTCTGCTGTGATACGATTACCGGTATCAACTTCTGCAAGTGATTCGTCAATAAGCTTCTTCGACTCAACTGCTGAGTTAGCACTCTGTTCTGCAAGCTGTCTTATCTGGTCAGCAACAACTGCAAATCCTCTTCCTGATTCACCGGCTCTGGCAGCCTCTATTGAAGCATTTAAGGATAACAGATTAGTCTGTGCAGCAATATTCTCAATATCTGCAATAATCTTTTCAATATTTCTTGTAGTTTCATCAATTGTCTTCATCGCATCAACAAGCTCATTCATCTTATCTTCGCTGTGAGCTGCCTCTTCTCCTACAAGCTTTGCCTTATCATGTACAATATCTGTTGATTTCGTATTTTCAACAACCTGTTCAGTAACCTTTTCAACTGTGTCAGCAAGCTTTTGTACGCTTGTCGCCTGATTAGTTGCTCCCTCTGCTATGTCCTGGGCACTCTCTGCCATTTGACTGCTACCTACTGATACTCTTTCTGATGTTTCCATAATAGAACCCATTGTATTACTTACTTTATCTGCCATTCCATTAAGTCCATCAAGTACTTCCTTTAATTCACCGGCATACACGTCTGAATGGCTGCTGTATGCTGCAAAATTACCCTTTGAAAATTCCCCAGCTATCTGTGAAAGGTCTGATACCATATGCTTTAATGTGCCAGCAGCATGCTCAAAGCTTTTTGAGATGGCACCGAACTCATCCTCTGATTCATATGGTGTCCCTATATCAAAATCACCCTTTTCAAACTTAGCCGCCGCTTCAACCAGACTGTTAACCGGTTCAACAAGCCTTATACCAAACTTCTTAATCACTGTATAATTATATACTATACCAATAATCGTAATTACAACTACAATAACAGCACCTATATATTGATGTTTCATAAATGCAATGACCAGTGCCGCAATTGCTAATACCAGATACCATATATTAACATGGTAAAATACATTTTTTAATTTTTCTTTTACTGGTTTGTTCTTAAAACTGTCTGAACTATTCATAATATTTCATCCTTTCTGTCTAATTTATATTATCTTAATAATATTCAGTTTATTTTCAGTATAACTCTTAAAATTCTATATTTCAACAATATTTCTCAAAAAAACAAAATACAGTTAAAAAGCTGCTTTCAATGCTTTAATATAAATATTTTTATTTTTCATTTTCTTTTTACTGTAGCTTATTATTCCAAAACCTTACTTTATTCTGATATTTCTATAGTAAATGATATGGTTCCCTCATTGCCGGCAGCATCCTTTATTATAAGCGCTGCCTCTCCCTGTACACCTGTTGTCTTTACATAAGTTCCTGCATAACCTCCACGCAGAGCAATTATCTCAGGTCCGATTATCTGAATGTTTCCCTGTGTCTTAAGGATTATAGGTTCATTATAATAACTTAACAGATTACCATTCTGATCCTGTGCTTTAATTCTTACTAAAGCAACATCATATGTTGTACCTTCTTTAAGCAGCGTATGGTCTGCAACAGCATTAATATATGTTGCTGTTACCGGTTCTTTTACAATAGTCTTTACTACATTTCCATTCTTTATTGCCTCAAATCTGTAGCTTGTCGCCTTATTTCCCCAGTCACCTATATATTTTTCATATAATGCATAGGCATCCTGAAACTTAATATGATAAAGTGTCATAAGTTTTGCCGCTCTCATCTTGATATCTACCGGCAGATGATTAACTCCATATTTTGAAACAGCCATAAGAATCTTCTTTATATTCTCTGCCTTTCCATGCGACATCTCTTCCTGCTTTTCAAGTGTATCTCCTATAAGGTCATCAACCTCAACCGGTGGAAATGCAAGCCCCTGATATTCCGTCTTTTTTCTTATAATATTCTTACCGCATGGATATTCTTTAATAAACTCACTATTCTTATACAGCTTGACACTGTCTGCATTACTAAATAAATATATACTCCCCGGTATGCCGGACTGATGTTCTCCTATATCCATGGACGATGATATTTCTAAAACATCCTCACTTCCATTACATGCATATACATATGATGCAAGCTTAGGATTACGGAACATATCAAGAACCCCATGATAACATATACCATCACCACTTCCAAAGTCCTGATGTGTATTATAATCTGCCATACACCATGCAAATCCGCCAGCTATATTATCTTCCCTATAATAGGCATCCATAACCTTAGCATGTCTTAGTGCATGTTCAAGCCTGTGTTCTTCGCAGTCAAATGTCTTAGACGGATACATGTGTCCATTGTATTCTGAAATAATATATGCCTTATTTTCATCGGATGTGACATTCTTTTTCTTCTCTATACAATCAGAATATCCATCATATAAAAAATCGTTATATGTATATACATCCTCCAAAAGATTACTCTTCTTAAAATTACGCACACCTGCAGTAAAACGCGTCTTATCCAGTTCATGTGCTATATTATTAGTCATTGTATACAATTCATCATCATCACATGATTCATTAACACGTACTCCCCATAAAATTACAGACGGATGGTTTCTGTTTTGTAATACCATCTCTTCTGTATCCTGACACAACACCTTCTTCCACTCTTCATCACCAATATGCTGCCAGCCCGGTATTTCTGTAAATACAAGAAGCCCCAGTTCATCACATCTGTCAAGGAAATGCTTTGACTGTGGATAATGTGATGTCCTTACAGCATTCATGCCAAGTTCATTTTTGATAATATCCGCATCAAGCCTTTGCATGCTTTCAGGCATGGCATAACCTGTGTATGCATAGCTTTGATGTCTGTTGATACCACGAAGCTTGACCTTTTCATTATTAAGATAAAATCCATCCGCCTTAAACTGTGTACCTCTTATTCCAAATCTTGCACTCTTTTCATCATATACTGTATCAAAATCATGTCTTTTTAACTGTATCTTTAATATATACAGCTTAGGATTATCAATACTCCATTTTTCAAGCTTTTCTGAATTGATAGTACCCTTTATTATATGTCTTTTAACCTCATCAATCGCACCTGAAAACTGTCTGCCGTTAAGTTTATTTCTAAGTGACTGCATTGGCTGTGACTCTGTCTGTCCAAATCGTAATTCCCTTGATATCTCACAATTATCAAGCTCCTGTAATACATTTCCATCCTTATCGCATAACTCAAGTGCAGCATAATAGCCTTTCTGGTCTCTTATATCTACCTTATCAGCTATTGTCAGCTCATAATTTAATATAGCTTTATCCTGAATATCTGTAACACTTTCTGCCTGTGAATTATTATTTATTACATTTTTAGCTGACGGATTAACATTTGTCTCCTCTCCATCATGCACTGCTGGCTTATCTGTTATTTTTTCCTGATATACATATATATCATCAATATATATAGGATTCTTAATATCAATAAAGACTTCCCTGTATAATCCGCTATATGTCATATAATCAATAACATTGCCAAATGGAGGCTGGTTAAGGCTCTCCCTGCTGTCCAGCTTAACTGTTATCACATTAGGTCTGTCAAATACGACAAGCGATGATATATCTATTGTAAATGCTGTATAACCACACTTATGTATTGCTGCCTGTTTTTCATTGATATATACTGCTGCCTCATGTGCAGCTCCCTCAAATGTTATAAGAACTGTCTTTCCAATATTATCCTTTCCCAATGTAAATTCGTTTCTGTAGCAGCTAATCATCTCACAGGCTTTTGGATTGTTATAATTATAAGATAACTGTCTTCCTGTATGTGGAAGTCTTACCACCTGCATATTGCTGTCATCATAGTTATACTGTATCATCTCACGACTGAAATTCTCTGAAAATTTCCAATTATCATTAAGATGTATTCTGCCATCAATCATACTTTTATATTCTCCGTTTCTATTAAAATATAAATCTAATCCAATTAATTCGATAAAATCAGCAATTTATATTTATTATAACCAGCATTGCAATAAAAGTCCATTAATACATCCTAATTATCACTTCCTATATATGAAACAATATATTTTTTTTCAAGGCGGTTCTGAATTGGTGCATACAGCTTTATAAATCTGTCCCTCTTCTGATTAACCGTAAAATGTTTAAACTCATCTATCATAACCATGATGTTATCTGATATCTGTGAATACTGCTTCAAAAAAAAAGCATTACACTCCGGCTCATTAATTATTATTTTTTTCAAATCCTTATTAGAAATACATGCCATAACTGTATCTTCAATAGCCTCTATATATATATTAGCAGAATAACCCTTAAGAAAATTATAAATGCAGCACCATCTGCCTTCATAGTAAAAATCTGTTGTATATTCTGTATTATTCTCAAGTACACGGACAGCTCTTGCAATTCCTTCAATCGTAAAATATACATATTGAGTGTGCTCTTTTATTTCCAATATACATTCACCTTTTTTAAAAGTCTTTATCTTAAAATTATTCATAATAGAAGTAATGGTTCTATCTTCAAAACCTTCCTCTTTAAAATATTCCGTAAGTTTCATTAACTTATCCATCGCAATCCCCTTTTCTTAGCAGACAACAGCCGCCAGAGTCCGTGCCTGCACGAAAATCTGGCGGCTGCATCTATAATCTGAGAATTCCATCAAGTTTATCATTGATGGTTCAAATTAAAATATATAAGATTAATATATTAAAAATAATAGCATTATTCCAGCATTAACTTTATTATATTAATATTTAATGTGTTTTATATATATTTTATTAATCTATCTAATATAATAACTATAGTATAGGCTATCACCATTGTAAACCTTTTACAGACTATTTGATAACAATAATGCAAACTTTTCATCGACAAATTACGACATTTTTATTATTGTACATCTCAGATGATTGTGCTAAAATCTATCACGATACAAATTTTTTAACGTGTCATGGAGATTAATGTGAAAGAATAATGCTGATGCTATTTTTTCTTCATCTCTTCACAACAAAAACTGCAGAAATGGGGTTTAATATAATGATTAGAAAAATTATTGCTGACAAATCAGATGTATATCTTCATTGGATAATGACAATTGTGGGAGGATTTTTAGGCACCTATTCAATTCTTTTACATGCCGGTAACTTCGGTTCTGCACAGACCGGTAATCTTATGCAGCTATCCACTGAATTACTTTCAATGAATTTTTCAGGCACTGTATACCGTCTGCTTGCTCTCGTATTTTTCGGTGCAGCCGTTGCAGCGGCTTACATACTGACTAATTATACACACCTTAATATGCGCAGGCTTGCAATTATTATTGATGCACTTGGTCTTATCACTTCTTCACTGCTTCCTCTCAAGCCGGTATTTATCGGTCTTTACCCGATATTTTTCTGTGCTGCATTTCAATGGGGAGTATATTCTGCTGCCGGTGGTTTTAACAGTTCATCTATTTTTACAACTAATAATTTCAAACAATCTGTTCTTGGATGGACACAATATGCACTTACAAAGGATAAGAAGTTTAAGAAAAAAGCTGTCATTTATTCAGTAACTGTATTATCTTTCTTTATGGGTGCATGCATAGGCTCATGGTCTGTATATGCTTTTGATGTTCATGGTGCTTATATAGCTTTTATACCACTTGTGATTGCATGGATTGTAATTACAATATCTGAGACTTCTGTCGAAGATGATACTCCTGAAGAGATTGCTGTTGAAGCTGCAACTAAGGCTCAGGAGGCACTTCTTTTAAAGAAAGAACAAAAATAGATCTGTTTTGTTGCAAAGAAACGAAGAAAATTTCACACAGGCGATTTTTCTTCTTCCATCAGGAACTGTCTGTTCTACAAAGACACAGATAGCCATGTGATAAAATAAGCTGTCAGGCTTATTTTATCACATGGCTATCTGGCATTAATCAGATGTAGCGTTTTAATGCTTCAAGATATATTGCCGCTAATCTGCTTGGAACTATTTTTTTATGCATAATATATCCTATATGCATACTGCCTTCACCTTTTAAGGGAACGGCTATTATATCAGAACCATTTAATTCCCTGTCTATTACGCCGCTGCATACGGTATAACCATTAAGTCCTATAAGAAGATTAAAAAGCGTTGCTCTGTCTCTTACTCTTATATTTTTCTTTTTCTCTTCCATTGAGAATATCTCTTCTGAATAATAAAATGAATTATGCTCTCCCTGCTCAAACGAAAGATATGGATAGTCCTCCAGCTCTTTAAATGTAATCTCTTTTTTATCCGCCAGCGGGTGTCTGCTGCTTATGAATACATGTGGTCTTGCGACTAACAGCTCATGAAATTCAAGGTCATGTGACTTTAATGCTTTTTTTATTATAGTCGAATTAAAATCATTGATATATAATATTCCTATCTCACTTTTCATGGCTGCCACATCCTCAATTATCTCATAAGTCTGTGTTTCTCTTATAGTAAAATCATACGTCTCTTTTCCATACTGTTTTATCATATCAACAAAAGCATTGACAGCAAACGAATAATGTTGTGTCGATACACCAAATTCCTGCTTCCTGTTATTTGACGACTTATATGTATCCTCAAGGATAGCCGCCTGTTCTAAGACCTGTCTTGCATATCCTAAGAATACTTCACCTTCCTTTGAAACACTGATTCCTTTATTAGTCCTGTCAAATATTGTAACATTCATCTCTTTTTCAAGCTCTTTGACCGCATTGGTAAGGCTTGGCTGTGATATAAAAAGCTTTGCTGCCGCCTCTGTTATAGTTCCCGTCTCTGCTACTGTAATTATATATTTTAACTGCTGTAAAGTCACACTAATCTCCATTCCGCAAATTATATTCTTTTATATAACTCTACACCATCTTTTATTGTCTTTTCAACTATTATATCTTTTATTTTTTGCCTGTCGGCCTTAAGTGGGTTATCTGATAATACAACAAGGTCAGCCTTTTTGCCGGCTTCAATTGTTCCTTTAATATTTACCTCCTGTCCTGTTAATTTACTCATAATATTAATCCTCCTGACGTTTTCTGTTACTATTCAATATAATATATAAATAGCTGCAGGTATTTTCTGACTTTACAGACATCTCCTATAACATGTTATGAAAATAACATGCTATAAATATAAAAAGACGTCTTACAAATCATTTTCTGATTCATAAAACGCCTTTGTTTTATAAGAGTTATTTATCTGTTGGCATTATAATATTACTTTTGTATTTTTTATACAATGTTTTATAAAACAAACTTGTATGTGCTGCAGCACAATTGATTATAAACGGCATATCTTTTCTGCTATTATTCCTGTTATTAACTCACTTCTCACATTAAAGTCTGTAATATCCTTCCCGGTTATCTGTGCAATCTTATTAATCTTATAATTAACTGTATTTCTATGTATATACATCTCATCTGCTACCTGATACACACTTCCATTATGCTTTATATATACCTTCAGCACCTCTACAAGATTAGTTCCATTGATTTCATCATATTCGATTAATGGCTGTATTGTTCTATCACAATACGCACTTAACTGCTCTTTATCTTCTATGTTAAATAAAAGTCCTGCTATTCCCATGTCAGATACACCGGTCACTTCGTTTTCAATACACTCAAGTTTTAAATATCCGGCTGTCATTTTAGCCAGCTTATAACTTTTCGCAATATCACAAACCTTATTAACACAGCTTCCTATTCCTGTAAAGCTTGTTTCATTCCATTTCAGGCTTTCTTTTGCCCTTTTTAATGCTTTCTGTAATAAAACTTTTGTATCCTGTTCCGGCATATCAGGTAAAATAGCAATAATTATATCATGCTCCATAAATGCCACCGAATCGTTTTTTAATTCATGTATTATATCTGACCATTTCTTTGCAATATATTTTAACCTGTCCTGCTCAGGCGTTGTATACATAGCCTTATCATCCTCCAGTACAACCACCTCGACAGGCTCAATTGCAGCAACGGTATATTTTCCATTTATGCTATACCCCTTCTGCATTAATAACGGCACATATAAATCTTCATTTTCCGGTGTATACAGACAATACTTAAAAGCAGTTGTAAGTTCAAGCTGTCTTTGTTCTTTCTGCTGTATTGTAAAATAAAACACTCTCATCATTTCAGCCAGATATACCTCCCATGGTACTGTAAATACCGGAAAATCCTTTTCATTTGCAAATTTAATTACTTCTTTTGAAATGTCTTTTATATAAGGTCCGATATTTACAATAACAGCACTTGCATTATTTTTAACAATTGTTCTTATAAGCGTGTAAAGTGATGTCTCCTCATCCAGACCTATTCCTGTTATAAATACCAGTTCTCCTCCCTTTAAAAATGATGCATTTTCCATATTGGCAACCACATGAATCCAGTCAACAATATTAGATAAACCGTCCTTTCCGGCAACAAGCTTAATTCCCATGCCGCTTACCTGTCTTACTAAATCACTAACCCTAACCGCCATAATCTGTACCTTTCTTATATTTATAATTTATAACTTATGCTAAAATGCCATAACATCCTTTCACAACAACCAATAATCATTCAACATGTAATATATAGCTTTATTAAAATACAAGCTCCATTTTATAAATAGTATATATTATATATATATTATATATTTATATAATTGCCATAATTCCAGACAGCAGCAATAATATATATGTAAGCTTCATAAATATCTCCTGCGATATTATTTTTACAAGCTTTGTTCCTATCACAGTTCCTGCAAATACAGGTATTATTCCTATAAGCAGAAGCCAGATTACATGGCTGTTAAAATTACCTGTCACAACCTGTGTACCTGTAATATAACAGCCGGTCGTTACCCATATTAATGCTACGGTTGCCCTGAATTCCTGCTTATCCTTTAATACAGCGGCGGCATATATGACAAGCAATGCACCACCTGATACAAACATTCCATGAATTATTCCTGCCGCAAGAAGTATTAATATTCCTGCCCATATAGGAATTGTTTTTTCTTTTTTCTCCTTAATAAACATCTTTTTTAATGCAATTATCATTATCATTACACCATAAAATATTAATAACTGATTGAGCGGAAATCTGTTATATATCCATATTCCCACCACCATACCACATACCATACATCCAAATATTTTAAAAAATTCTTTCCAGTTAATATATTTAAACCCGGTACATACAATCATAAAGCTTGATATCTGCGCTATAGCATTAAGAAGTGCCTTTGCCTCTCCTGCACCGATAAGCTTTAACACTGGTGGCATGGATATAAGCGTCCCCGCAAACCCAGTAATTGCCTGCAACAGATTAGCCGCAAAAAGTATTATTAATACAAGTATATCTTTTATATTTATCATAGCTGGTCTCCATTCCATACAAAAGTTTTATCAGGTTTATGAACCTTTTTACCGGAACATGTATTTTATGCGAATTTTTATCAGATTTATTATATATCCAATTTGCCTGATACATTACAAAAAAAGAGGGCAGCATATGTGCATTAACACATATCGCTGCCCTCTTTGGCGTTCTTTGCTTTAATATAACAATTTCATTATAAATAATCAATAGGTTTTATTGAAAATTTATAATGTATAATTTTCATCGGGATTGATATTAAGCAGTACACCCGTCTCAAATATGCCATCTCCATTTTCGGCAAATAATGAAAACAGGGTTCCTGTAAATGTCATGGTTCTAGTTCCTTCTGTACTAAGTCCGGCATTAAGTCCAGAGCCTATATTTTTATATGTATAATTTCCATCAAAATCGCTGCTTCCGGCTATTGCATATGAAAATGTATATTTCTCCCTGTCAGTATCTATCTTTACAAAGAGTTTCTTATCTTCCTCTTCCTTACTTACCGGTATATGTATAAGCTCTACACCCATATCATGGATATGCTTATAAAATCCTATATATTTTCCATTTTCATCATTACCAATGTATATTTCATAATGATAATCATTATTATAATAGGCTGCTATCCCTGCTCTTTGCGCCTTAGTTTCGCCAATATTTATAACAGCCTTTAAAGTCGTTGTAAATTCAGGCTGTTTAAATGACAATATTGTTGGCGATTTACCCGGCTCATTAAGTGTAATATCTGTTCCCTTAAGTATAAGTCTTCTGTTATTATTATCATAAATGTAGTGTGACATATCAGGATTTCTTGTAAACTGTAATCTTTTATCAAGTTTATTTTCCGAAAAATCTATATAAACGCTATGATCTGAATAAAGCATAGGTTTTCCACTATTACTGTCAATATGAATATTTTCTGTACTTACTCTCTCCCCAAGACCAGGAAGAGGTGCATCCATGACAAGCTCTACTGTTCCATTTCCATTATATCCGACCACAGGCCAGCCATCCTTCCATGTAACCGGTGCAAGAAATGTCTCTCTTCCAAGATTATGAAGCAGTGCATGACTGAATCTTCTTATTCCAAGAAAAACGAGCCACCAGTTGCCATTTTCATCATCAATAAGGTCTGCATGACCTGTCGCCTGAATCTCTGATTTCTTATATTCTTTGTGGGATATGATGGGATTATCAGGACATGGCGTATATGGTCCCCACACAGAAGCCGCTCTTTGTATAGTCTCACGGTGTGCATATTCTGTTCCGCCCTCAGCTATCATAAGATAATACATACCGTCCTTTTTATAAATGTGCGGTCCTTCTGCACACTGTCCTCCACATCCCTCGCTTATCAGGTGCTTATCAGAAATAATCTCACCTGTCATCGGATTAATTGCAAATGCAACTATTCCTCTTACACCGTCCAATACCCCGGTTGAACAATAATAACAGGTATCATCATCATCCCAGAATAATGACGGGTCAATTCCGCCCTGGTCTATCCATGCAGGCTCTGACCAGTCTCCCTCAATATTATCTGTATGAACTACAAAATTACCTCTGCTGGTCACATTAGTTGTTATCATATAAAACATTCCTTTATGATAGCGTATTGTCGGAGCATATATTCCCCCCGAATTACGGCAGCCCTCCAGTTCAAGCTGTGAACGCCTGTTAAGGCAATATCCCTTAAGCTCCCAATTCACAAGATTCCTACTGTGATATATAGGCACTCCCGGAAAAAATTCAAACGTAGAATTAACAAGATAAAAATCATCACCGACACGGCAGATACTAGGATCGGGATTATATCCCGGAATAATTGGATTCTTATACAACATACTAACCTCCATTCCACAGGCGGTTTTTCACACTCAGCCCATTTTATCTTTACTTTTATAAAATATTTTTATATAAGATTATAATAACTGTATTCACTATTAAAAACAAGTGAAAAAGTGTTCAAAATAAGCAATTTTACAGATATTTATATTTATTTATGAATATTATTAACCGATGCTGCACATTCTATTACTGTTCATAAAATCATATCAATTCAGACATCAGTTCTGTATAAGAACATATTTTATGCACACCTTTACCGTTATAGTTTATAAAACTAATTTATAAAGCGGTTCATTGCCTTATAAGAATGGAGGATTCACATGATTGTATCAGAAAAAGAATTATCAGCACTTAATGAATTACTTTCAGAAGAAGAACTTTTGATTAAGAAATTCCAGATGTTAGCACAGCATAGCACTGACGAACAGGTAAAAGACAAATTTATGTCTATCTCTGATAAGCATAAGGAGCATTTTCGTTCTTTATACTCATATCTTAATGACTAATGAATTATTAAACCTGTTATTTATGCCGCAGGCATCACAAGGCAGCCCATATCGCAAAGACCAAATATGACATTTGGCCTGCGATTCCTCCGGCATTAGAAAATGGCTGCAGAATGGAGATTATTATGGAACAGATCTATACAGAAAAAGAAGTATTAGCAGATGCTTTAACTGCTGAAAAGGCAGCTACAGACAATTACAACACATTCTCTAACGAATGTGTACACAAGGAAGTAAGGGAAGCTCTTCTTGACTGCCTTGCAAAAGAACATGCAATCCAGCAGGAGGTATTTGAAATGATGCATACAAGAGGCTTCTATCCAACACCGGAAGCAGAAAGCCAGAAGGTTGAACAGGCAAAACAGAAATATTCAAAATGTATGCAGAGCTTTTAATTGTGATTTGTTGAAATGCGGGGTGTAGAGACGGGCAGGTTGTGGCTGATATG
>URAI01000020.1 GCA_900545725.1 uncultured Eubacterium sp. | reverse complement strand
GGGTGAAATATTATTCGATCACTATATGGCAATGAATCCCGGTTATGTTGAGGAAGAGATTACAGGTATTCCGACATTTGAACCATCTTTCCACCTTCCTGCCATATGGATAACGGAAAGCCAGAGAGAGAGAGCTGAATCCTTGGGATATACAGTTGTTGATCCACCCTCAATTATTGCAACACATCTTACAGAAGTTATCAGACAGCATATTGCAGAACTTCTTACAAGACAGGATGTTCAGAATCTTATTAATAATATTAAAGATAATAATACGGCACTTATTGATGAACTTGTTCCAAAACTTCTTGGAATTGGTGATATCCAGAAGGTTCTTCAGAATCTGTTATCAGAGGGAATATCAATAAGAGATCTTGTTACTATTTTTGAAACATTAGCCGACCATGCATCAGTTACGAGAGATACGGATATTCTTACTGAATATGTACGTCAGAGCCTTAAGAGAGCAATTTCTGGCAAATACTTCTCTCCTAATGAAGTTACTAATGTTGTGACTCTTGATCCGGCTGTTGAACAGGATATTATGGGAGCTGTCAAGAATACAGAACAGGGTTCGTATCTTACATTGGATCCTGATGAGACTAATAAGATTGTTAAGTCTTTAGGTGAAGAGCTTAAGAAGCTGGAGGATTTGGGCAAGAATCCTATAGTTATCACTTCACCGATAGTCAGATTATATTTTAAAAAGCTGGTCAGCGATTATTATAAGGATGTTATAGTTATTTCATATAATGAAGTTGAACCAAATGTAGAATTACAATCAGTAGGGATGGTGACAGTATAAAATGATAGTTAAGAAATTTCAGGCACCTACAGAGAAAGAAGCAATTTTGAAAGCTAAAGATGAGCTTGGAAGTAATGCTGTAGTGTTGAATGTTAAAACATTGAAACAGCGTGGTGTTTTCAGACTTTTTAAAAAAGATGTAGTTGAGATTACAGCAGCTCTTGAAGAAAATGATTTTATAGATGGTATTAATAAAAAGAAACCGACATTTAATAAAAATACATCTAATGTTATTAATAGCAGAATGGTATCGGATTCTTCTATCATGCCACAACTTGATGAAAATAAAACTTTTGGACAGATGATGCATGGAAGCACCGTTAGAGGAGGGATTGATTTAGTCGCTGATGATACTATAAAGACAGGTTCTGATACATCGGCTATTGAGCAGAAACTGGATTCACTTCAACAGATGTTAAAACAGCAGATGGATAATAACAATATTTATAAACCGCAGACATCACAGCGTCAGAACTATACATCAGCAAAGAACAATTCTGTATCAGGACAGATGCATCAGGATAATAATGAAGAGTATGGCAGAAATGTTATAAAAGAAAGAGAAAGTGCTAATTATAAGTATTTACAGCTGATATACAATAAAATGATTGACAGTGATGTAGCACCGGAATATGCAGATGAGATAATAGGTGATATAGAAAGTTCATTGAAAAAAGAATCTAATATAGACAGTATTCTCGCCGCAGTATATCAAAAAATAATATTGAAGTTAGGACAGACTAAGTCAATACAGCTTGGTAATAAACCACAGATTGTAATGTTTATTGGTCCGACAGGCGTTGGAAAGACTACAACCATTGCTAAGATTGCATCGGCTTTTAAGCTTGAAAAACAGGCGAAGGTGGCTTTTATTACATCTGATACTTATCGAATTGCAGCGGTTGAGCAGCTTAATACTTATGCATCTATTATTGATTGTCCCGTCAGTGTTGTATATACTAATGATGAGCTTGTTGAATGTGTTGATAAATATAAGAATTACGATCTTATAATGATTGATACGGCAGGAAGATCCCACAAAGCTGAAGGTCAGATGGAAGAATTAGAAGATCTGGTAGGTGTTCTTAAACAGAAAAAGGATGAATTTGATCTGGATATATATCTTACACTTAGTATAACAACTAAATACAAAGATCTTATGAGTATTTGTGACAGGTATAAGAATATAAGTGACTGGGGATTGATATTTACAAAGCTTGATGAAACATGTGTTATGGGTAATATGTTAAATATAAAGTTATATACGGGCGCCCCACTTTCTTATACAACATCAGGACAGAATGTTCCTAATGATATTGAAATAATAGATAAGCAGGCATTGGCTAAGCATTTACTTGGAGGAAGCATTTAATGGATCAAGCCGAAAATTTACGAAATATAATTAAAAAGAATAATGTAAAGCCTGTCAGTAATTCAAGGGTAATAGCTGTTACCAGCGGAAAGGGTGGAGTTGGCAAATCCAGCACTTCTATCAATCTTGCATTACAGTTTAAAAGGTTGGGAAAGAAAGTTGTTATCCTTGATGCAGATTTTGGAATGGCTAATATTGAAGTAATGTTTGGTGTTATTCCAAAGTACAATTTGAGTGATCTTCTATTTAAAGAGAAGAGTATAAGAGATATTGTATGTGAGGGACCGGAAGGTGTAGGTTTTATTTCGGGTGGTTCAGGTATTGCAAAAATGGTCAATCTCGATAATGATCAGATTAGAAAACTTGTCAATAAGATGGCGGAGCTGGAAGATATTGCTGATGTAATTATTATAGATACCGGAGCAGGTATTGCGCCGAGTGTTATGGAATTTCTTGTGGCAAGTCCTGAGATACTGCTTGTTACAACACCGGAACCTACGTCAATAACTGATTCGTATGCTTTATTAAAAGCACTTAGCATGAATGAAGATTTTGATAAGAATGTAACTTCGATAAAGATGATTGCCAATAAAGTTTCAAGTGAGATGGAAGGCAGAAGAGTATATGAAAAACTCAGTGTTGTTGTGACTAAGTTTCTTAATCTTGAGATAGGTTTTATTGGTACAGTACCTCATGATAAAGATATAACTAAGGCTATAATGAAGCAGAAACCGGTATCAATAATGTATCCTAATTCTATTGCGGCAAGGCATTATCAGAATATTGTAAATACGCTTGAAAGCCATGTTGATAATATTACATATTCAAAATATAGAGGTATAAAAGGATGTATTAAAACTATATTTGCTAATAGAAAATAATACTGTATGCAGATATTTATAGTGGTGGGAATTGTACATACTGATAGAAATGAGGATGATTAACATGACACAGGAATTACTTTTAGTAGGAACAAAAATTGAATTAAAAAGAACAAGCAAGATTAAAAAAGTAGATGGTGAAGCGAGTGTTACTTATGTGAGTCAGATTCTTGATAATGATAAAGATGGTAATATCATTGCGGCTATGCCGATTAGTGAGGGCCATATAGTTCCCATAGAAGTTGGAAGTGTATTTCAGGCATATTTTTACACTTTAAAGGGCATTTACAGAGGCAGATGCCGTATATCAGCAAGAGGAAAAGAATCCAATATATATGTAATGACTATGCAGCTTATAGATGATCTTGTCAGATATCAGAGAAGAGAATACTATAGACTTGCATGTCTTATTGATGCTAAGGTTACTCCGCTTAATGTTGGGGAAGTACTGGAATATTCCAAAGAATTTATGATTCCGGAGGAATTAACCGGTGAACCGGAAGAATGTGTAATTGTTGATATAAGTGGCGGTGGTGTAAGGTTTATTTCCAATAAAAGCTACAGTAAGGATGGTTATGTATATATAGAATTTAATACATCGACATCATCATCAGATAAGAAAATCGGACTTATGGGAAGAATTGTAATGTCTATTAAATCAGAGGCGGATAATGGCAAATATGATAATCGTATACAATTTAAAGTGATATCAAAAGAAAAGAGAGAAGAAATAATAAAATTTATTTTCAATGAGCAAAGACGTTTGAGACAAAAGGAAAGAGGATGATTTTATGGCAAAAAAAATACTGGTTATTGATGACTCTGCACTCATGAGAAGAGTTATTTCTGATATAATCAATGAAGGAAATGAATATGAAGTAGCTGCTATAGCTAAGGATGGTGTACAGGGATTCGATTTAATAGTATCAAACCCTAATTTATACAGTGCAGTTATACTTGATATTAATATGCCTAAGATGAATGGTCTTGAGCTTTTAAAAGAACTTCAAAAAAATCATATTGAACAGACAGTGATTGTCGTCAGTACGGTTGCAAAGGAGGGAGCAAAGGAAACAATTCAGGCACTTGAATATGGTGCATTCGATTTTGTTACCAAACCAGAGAATTATCTTGAAACAAAGGGAGCAGCATTTAAAGAAGCTATTCATAAGATGCTTGATGTTGCAACGAATTCAAAGTCATCACTTGAAAGAACAAGGTCAACGAGAAATTTAACACCGATTTCTTCTAAGACAAGAGTACAAGTAACCAATGCGACACAGAGAAATAAAAATGAAGCACAATTTAGACCTGCAGCAACAGTCAGGGATAGAAATTCGGCAATTAGTGCATTAAGAAAAAGGTCAATAGAAAATAATGCTGCACCGGATAAAATCGATGTTTCTACATATAAGAATATCAAAAGTCATAAAAAGAAGATAGTTGCATTGGCATGTTCAACAGGAGGTCCTAAGTCTCTTCAACAGGTCATTCCTGTTCTGCCAAAGAATCTGGATTCGGGTGTAGTGGTTGTCCAGCATATGCCGGCAGGTTTTACGGCATCTTTAGCTCAGAGATTAAATGAGATGAGTGAAATAAGAGTAAAAGAAGCGGAGCATGGTGAGATAATCAAAAAAGGTGTTGTATATATTGCGCCGGGAGGTCAACATTTAAAAATAGTAAAATCAGGTTCAGAATATAAGATAGAGCTTAATCGTGAACCGGCAATAGATGGTCTTAGACCATGTGCCAATATTATGTATCAGTCACTTGAAAACAGTGATTTTGATGAGATTACATGCGTCGTATTAACAGGAATGGGCGCAGATGGAACCAAAGGAATTAAAGGTCTTGCAGCTAAGAAAAAGAATATACATGTAATAGCACAGGATGAAGATAGTTGTGTTGTATATGGAATGCCAAAGGCAATAGCGCAGACAGGGCTTGTTGATGAGGTAGTAACTCTCAATCATATAGCCAGCTCAATAACGAAGAACGTGGGGGTAATATAAGATGGATACAAGTCAATATTTAGAAATTTTTCTTGATGAATCAAATGAACATTTACAGAGCCTTAGTGACCAGTTAATGGTACTTGAGAAAGAACCTGATAACAGTGATACAATCAATGAAATATTCAGGGCAGCTCATTCTCTTAAGGGTATGGCTGGTACAATGGGTTATAAGAGAATGCAGAATCTTACACATGATATGGAAAATGTATTCTCAGAAGTAAGAAACGGTAATATGAAAGTTACATCGGATCTTGTGGACGTATTATACCAGTGTCTTGATGCTCTTGAAGCATATGTAAATAATATTCAGGAAACACAGGATGAAGGAACTGATGATAATGAGCCGATTATAAAAGCACTTAATGCTTTTATTGCACAAGAAAATAATACAGAAGCTCCTAAGGAAGAAAAAACACAGCCTGCAGAGGAATCAAAAGAAGAGACTGACAATGGTGAAGTTGTTCTTGCCGATTTTGAAAAACATGCTGTTAATGAAGCACTTGCTAAGAATATGCATGCATATGTAATTAAAGTTACTGTTGATGAGAATTGTATACTTAAGGCAGCCAGAGCGTTTTTAGTATTTAAGAATCTTGAGGATCATTGTGATGTGATTAAATCACAGCCATCGGTTCAGGATATAGAAGATGAAAAGTTTGATTTTGATTTCAGCATTGTAGTTGTAACAGAAGAGAGCTTTGATTCAATAATTGGACATATTAAGAGTGTATCAGAAATAAAGGATGCACAGGGTAAAGAGATAACTACTCCTTATCCAATAGAGACACCTATTGAAGAACTTAAGCAGGAGGCACAGGCTGCTAAGGAAACACAGGAAGCTAAGGCTGATAATAACAATAATAATAAACTGGCAGAAAATAAGCCTGCGGCAGGCAAGAATAAGCCGGCAGCAAGAAGTACTAAGCCGGGTAAGCCTGTAGGACATACAGTAAGAGTTGATATTGAAAAGCTTGATGTACTTATGAATCTTGTAAGTGAGCTTATTATTGCAAAGAATGGTCTTGTATCTGCAAGTGCGTCTGAGGAAGGTGAGAATAATACAATTAATCAGAGCTTCAATGAGCAGATTGAATATCTTGAGAGAGTTACAACTAACTTGCATGAGTCAGTTATGAAGGTACGAATGATGCCAATTGAAAGCGTTGTAAGCAGATTCCCAAGAATGATAAGAGATCTTTCAAGAAAGCTTAATAAGAAGATGGAATTATATATGTCAGGTGAGGATACAGAACTTGATAGAACAGTTATTGATGAGATTGGTGATCCATTAATGCATCTTCTTAGAAACTCTGCTGACCATGGCCTTGAAAGTGCAGAGATAAGAAAAGAAAGAGGTAAGAGTGAGGTTGGTTCTATCTTCCTTGATGCTTATCAGGATGGTAACAATGTTGTTATTGAGGTAAGAGATGATGGTAATGGTATAGACATTGAAAAAGTTAAGAGTAAGGCTATAGAAAAAGGTACAATAACCCCTGAACAGGCTGAGACTATGACTGATAAAGAGGTTATAGATTTATTATTTAAGCCTAGTTTTTCAACATCAGAGAAAGTTACAGATGTATCAGGTCGAGGTGTTGGCCTTGATGTTGTTAAGTCTAAGATTGAAGCACTTGGTGGTGACGTTGAAGTTAAGACAACTTATGGTGAAGGAAGTACATTTATTATACGACTTCCATTAACACTTGCAATTATTCAGGCATTGATGGTTAAGCTGGGTGAAGAAAAATATGCAATTTCACTTGGTTCAATTCAGACAATAGAAGATATTCCTGTAACAGATATTAAGTATGTACATGCTAAAGAAGTTATTAACTTAAGAGGTAATGTAATACCACTTATAAGATTAAGAAATGTCTTAGATGTACCTGGTGAAGCGCAGGAACAGGATACAATTACTGTTGTTATTGTAAGCAAGGGTGATAAGCAGGCTGGTCTTGTCGTAGATAGTCTGATTGGTCAGATGGAAATAGTTATTAAGTCACTTGGTAAATATATTAATATTAATAAGATGATAAGTGGTGCAACTATCCTTGGTGATGGTTCAGTAGCTCTTATTATTGATGCAAATACTCTTGTGTAAGGGGGAACAGTTAATTATGGAAGAAGTTAAGAAGATAGAGAATACAGCAGAAGAAAGTGATACATTGGAACAATATATAGTTGTAAAGATTGGTAATGAGCAGTACGGCATTAATATACAATATATTGATAATATTGTAAGAAGCCAGAAGATTACACGAGTACCTAAGACACAGAAGTATTATAAGGGTGTAATTAATCTTAGAGGTGAGATAATTCCTGTAATGAGTATACGTCTTAAGCTTGGCCTTGAAGATGATGTATTTACAGATAAGACAAGAATTATAATTGTAAAGGTTGAAAATGCAACAATTGGTGTTATTGTAGATCAGGTAAAAGAAGTTGTAACTCTCGATGAAGAGAATACAGAGAAGATAACCAGAACTGCTAATGACGATGCAGCAGCTGGTTATATAAGTGGAATTGGTAAGAGCAAGGGTGAATTAATATCATTATTAGACATTGTTGGAGTTGTTGTTGAGAATTAAGAGAGTGGTGAGTTATGGCAAAGATAAGTCTTGATGGTTTAAATGATATGCAATATGATGTATTAAAAGAAATCGGTAATATCGGTGCCGGGAATGCTACAACTGCTTTGTCGAAGATGCTTAATATTAAGATGGATATGTCTGTTCCGAATGTGGCTTTAGTGCCATTTTCGGACATATCTTCTATTATTGGACCGGAAGACCAGACAGTAGTAGGAATTCTTTTAGGTATTGAAGGCGATATTGATGGAATGATGATGTTTATATTTGATACTAAGTCAGCATGTCATCTTGTTAATACGCTTATGATGAGGGATGTTACAGAAAATGAAGACAGAATGCTTTCAGATTATTCAGAAATGGAAATGTCAGCTTTAAATGAAATAGGCAATATTGTATCAGGTTCATATCTGAATGCTATTTCAGCTTTGACCGGTATGAAGATGATATCAACAGTTCCATCTATGGCTGTGGATATGATTGGTGCATTATTAAGTCTGCCGGCCGCCGAGTTCGGCAAATATGGAGATAAGCTGTTATTAATAAAGTCCCAGTTTGGTGAACTTGATTTTGTTAATGGCTATTTCTTATTGATACCTGAATTAAACTCTTATGATAAGATATTGACTTCATTAGGTGTTGGCTGATATATACATTATAATTTGTGATTAAGAAATGGATAGATAAATTATATGGGGAATATGATTAAAGTAGGTATGGCCGATTTAAAGGTATGTAAAGCACCGGATGCTCTTACTACTCTTGGATTGGGTTCATGTGTAGGCGTTGCATTATATGATCCTGTAACCAAGATAAGTGGGTTGTTACATTGCATGCTTCCGGATAGTACGCAGATAAGAAATAATTCTAATGTGGCAAAGTTTGCTGATACCGGTATAGATGAATTAATACGTCAGATGGTTGCCTTGGGAGCTTCAAAGAGCAGACTGGTTGCCAAGATGGCAGGTGGAGCACAGATGTTTGCAATGACAACAACTAATGATTCATTGAGAGTAGGCGAACGTAATGCTGTCGCAGCAAGAACTAAGCTGAAGCAATATAATATCAGGCTCCTTGCAGAGGATTGTGGCAAGAATTATGGAAGAACTGTTGAGTTCTATTCAGAAAGTGGGGAGTATTTAATTAAAGCAGTAGGGAAACCACCAAAAATTATTTAATATGTGAATTTTGGAGGATATATGAAAAAATTTAGGAATGTTCCTGCACTGGTAACATTATTTGCTGGTTTTGTTGTTGCAGTGTTTATGATAATTGAAAAATTTACATTAATAAAATTCTTATGGATACTTGTCAGTGTTATGCTGGCTTTTTATATTGCAGGTATTGTTTTAAGAAGATTATTGAATAAGGCCTTTAAAGAGCCTGAAGAAGAGGAAAATGGAGAAGAATCTTCAGAAAATCCAGAAGAACAGCAGACGGAAGAGAATCCGGAAGACAATAACTCGCAGGATGATAAATAATACACCTGTAGACACATAGATTAATTGCATTTGGGAGAATTGGTAATGGATGATGCTGAAAAAAATAAGCTATGGCAGGAGTATAAAAAAACCGGCAATAGTAATATACGTGAACAACTTATAATGGAATATGCCAGGCTGGTAAAAATAGTTGCAGGACGATTAAGCATGTATCTAGGTAATAATGTTGAATATGATGACCTTGTTGGATATGGAATATTCGGGCTGATTGATGCTATAGACAAATTTGATTATGGTAAAAATGTAAAATTTGAAACATATGCAAGTCTCAGAATAAGAGGTTCTATATTGGATCAGATAAGAAAAATGGACTGGATACCTCGTTCTTTAAGGCAGAAACAGAAAAAAATTGATGCAGCAGTATTAAAGATAGAAACTGACACAGGTAAGGTGGCAACGGATGAAGAGGTTGCAAAGGAACTTGATATATCCGTTGATGAACTTAATAACTGGCAGGGGCAGACAAAAGCCTCTAATATAATTTCGTTAGAAGAGTATATTGACTCAGGCAGTGAAGTCAGAGTCAGTGCAGGTAATACTGAGCGTTTTATGCAGCCTGAACAGGTTATGGAAAAAGATGAACTTAAAAAGAAAATAGTTGAAGCAATTGAAGAACTTACGGAAAAGGAAAAAAGTGTCATAACGCTTTATTATTATGAGGAAATGACACTTAAAGAGATAAGCATGGTACTTGATGTATCAGAATCAAGAGTTTCACAGCTGCATACAAAGGCGCTTAATAAAATGAAATTAAAGCTTGGGGAGTATTTGGATATTTTAACTAATATATAAAGTATATGCTTTGGATAGGAGACGATATGAGAAGGAATAATAATGGATTTTATCAGTTTTCGTGTGGCAAAGATGGTATTTACATAACAGTCTATTCGGGGGTAGAAGGCGCAGCCAATGCTGATATAAAGGATGCTCTATTTTATATAGACAAGAGAAATATTCCAGATGTTGATGTGGTTAAGGTGGGCGAAGCATTTAAAAAAGCGACGCCGGAGGGATGTACAGTTAAGGTTTCAGATTCAGAATGTCATCCGGTAGATGAATTTGGCATGTATTACATATCATCTGATGGAATGAGGACGGAGGCTGTATTCTATCCGCCATTTGAAGGTGCACATGAATTGACAAAGACTGAAATACTTGATGATATTACGCATGCAGGCATAAGGAATGGTGTTGATAACAGTGTAATTGATGAATTTTTAAATTCACGTATTTATGGTAAATCATATGTGGTTGCAGTTGGAACAAAACCTGTTAATGGCAAGGAAGGTTATGTCGAGTATAAGTTTAATACTGATTTAAAACCCAGACCTAAAATGAATGATGATGGTACAGTGGATTTTCATTCATTAGAAAATGTCAATCATGTAGTTAAAGGTGATGTGGTTGCAGTATTACATCCTGAACAGAGAGGCGAAGTTGGTATAGATGTATATGGCAGAACCGTAAGACCATCGAGTGTCAGACATGTTATATTTAAGCATGGTAAAAATCTTTCTATATCAGAAGATGGTTTGTCTCTTGTATCAATGGTCAATGGTCATGTTACATTAGAAGAAGATAAAGTTTTTGTGTCAGATGTAATGGAGATTGTTGATGTTGATAATTCTACAGGTAATATTAAATATGCCGGTAATGTTAATGTCAAAGGTAATATCCTTGCAGGATTTACTGTTGAAGCTAAGGGCGATGTGAGTGTAAGCGGAGTTGTTGAAGGTGCAACAGTTATCGCCGGAGGTAATATAACCTTAAACAGAGGTATTCAGGGAATGAACAGGGCAGTTATCAAAGCCGGAGGTAATATCGTTACAAAGTTTATAGAGGGAGCTTCCCTTGTAGAAGCCGGAGGAAATATAGAAACCGATTCAATTCTTCATAGTAAAGTATTTGCAAATGGCGTAATTAAGGCAGAAGGCAAAAAGGGACTTATTATTGGAGGAGAAGTAAAGTCTTCCAAAATGATTATTGCTAAGAATATTGGCAATACAATGGGTACAGCAACTATTGTAGGTGCCGGCGTGGATCCTGCCGCTAAAAAACGTGTAGAGGAGTTGAAAAAAGAACTCGAACAGCTTGGAAGTAATAAGATACAGTTAAACCAGCTTATTACAGCACTTAGAAAAAAACAGGATACAGAAGGAACATTAAGCAGTGAAAAACTGGAATTACAGCAAAAGACTACGAGAAATCTGCTGCTGATAGAGCAGGAGCTTATAAATAAAAAGAAAGAATACAGCGAATTGAAGGAACAGATTATTGAGGATGATAATGCACGTATAAAGGTTTCTGATACCATTTATAATGGTGTAAAGCTCGTGTTTGGTGATCAGTTTATGTTTATTAAAGAAAAGAATTGCCATTGTCAATATGCAAAGGACAGAGCAGACATTGTACAACTTTCTTTATAATTCAATATATTATGAATAATAATATACGAAGAAGGAGGCATGTATAGACTTGAAACCAATAGATATAGCAATGATACAGCAGATAAATGATGTGGCTAATATTAAACAGAGTCAGGATAGCCGTCCGGCAATTGAACAACAGAATATATCAGTGGTAGTTCAAAAGAATGTTGAAACAAAGTCTGAGGCTGTAACAAGCAAGGATGATGTAGAAAATCAACAGCAAAAATTCGATGCAAAAGAAAAAAGTGATAATGAATATGAAAATGATAAAAAACATAAGAATAAAAAAGATACAAAAAGAGATGGTATAGTATTTTTAAAAGGTCATAAGGCCTCTGATTTTGATATAAAGATATAAGACAGGCTGCCGTAAATTTATTGCGGCAGCTTCTATTTGAAATGGAGAGAAGGATTAATGTCAACAGCAGTAATTATTATGATATTATTAGGAGTATGCATGATTGGTGTAAGTTTCCTTATAAAAGATGATAACAGGGAAATTAATAGTCAGATATCGCAGGTTAATACTTCAAATCAGAATATTGAGCTTACAGATAAGCAGAAGGAAGATATAAAATCACAGATAAATAATCTTATTGAAGAACAGCTTAATTCAATAGATGACAGAACAGAGGCATCCTTAGACAGAATTTCTAATACTAAGATACTAGAGATGAATGAATATGCTGATACAATTATGAATGAGATAAGCAGGAATCATAATGAAACAGTATTTCTTTATGATATGCTTAATGAGAAGGCAAAGGAAGTAAAGGGAACTGTTAAAGATGTTAATATCGCAACAGAACAGGCCAAAAAGATACAAAGTGCTTCTTTAGGATTGGAAAAAAATGATAGTGATGTAGCTGCACAGAAGGATAAAGCAAAGTCACGTTTAAAAGAATTATCAAAACAATCAGATACGGCAGAAAAATCACCGGATATGCGAACCAAAGCCGGCAATCAGGCTGAAAACTTAAGCAGCATGATGGAAAAGGGAAGAATGACAGAACATACAGAAGATACTGTGTTTACCGGCAGTATAACAGATGGTACACAGGAATATGTTGATACTATCAGTGAAGCTGCTTCAAATAACATTGATATGCAGGCAGATATTATTAAAGCTGATACACAGGATAATCATGATACGGATAACATGGATAGTGCTGATACAATTTCTGCTGATAATAAGGAATCAGATAATTCCGGTAATTCTAATGGTGACAAAAACAAAAATATTCTTGAAATGAACAAAATGGGCTTCAATGCTAAAGAGATTGCCCGTAAGATGGGAATTGGAACCGGAGAGGTTCAGCTTGTAATAGATTTATACAGTAAAAAATAATAAAGAGAGTGTATTTATATTATGAAATTAAAATATTACTTAAGAGGTATGGGAACAGGCATTATATTTACAGCAGTTATATTTTTGTTTGTTAATATTGCGACAGGATCTTCTGACGGAAATAAAGTATCACAGACAGAGACAAAGACAACAGGCTCGGTATTGGCTTACGCTACAACACAGGCAGACAAAGAAACACAGGCAACAACAATAGCAGAGGTTAAAACCGATCAGCTCTCCAGAGATGATAATGGTAATGACAAAGAAGCGACTGCACAGGATGATACAAAGGAACAGATAACCACTGGCTCAAAGACGTCAGAAACAGATAAGTCAGAGGAAAAGACAACAGCAGGTGAAACCACAACCACAGATAATTCTAATGCTGCAAGAAATGGTGAGATGGTTGAAGTTGAGATAAGAAATATTAAATATTTATCAGAAGTAAGTGAAATCTTATATGATAAAGGGATTATATCAGATGTGAACGGATTTAACAGCTATATGACATTTTCCGGTAATGACCTGAAGGTTAAGGAAGGCAGATATACATTAAAAGCAGGTGATACATTTGAGAATATTGCCGGTGTAATTACAAGAAGTTAAAAAATATTAACAGTATATTGGAATAATGTAAATATTTTAAATTTGTTAAACTGGCATGTCATTTACAAAGTCAGGGATTAGTAAAAGTTAAGTTGAAAAGATATTAAAAAAATACTTGATTTATTTATTGTATATTGATATAATGCATTTTGTGTGAAAAAACATGTGGATGGATTCTGTAGTTGGTGCTGATGCTCGTCAGTGACTATGGAGTGTGATATCCACAAAAGATTATTAACCAATGGAGGTATTAAAATGAGCGTAATTTCAATGAAGCAGTTACTTGAAGCAGGTGTTCACTTTGGACATCAGACAAGAAGATGGAATCCTAAGATGGCTGAATACATCTACACAGAGAGAAATGGTATTCATATTATCGATTTACAGAAGTCAGTAGGAATGGTAGATGATGCTTATAAGGCAGTATCTGATATCGTTGCTGATGGTGGTACTATTCTTTTTGTTGGTACAAAGAAGCAGGCTCAGGATGCTATTGCAACAGAAGCTGAAAGATGTGGAATGTTCTATGTAAATGAAAGATGGTTAGGCGGTATGCTTACTAACTTCAAGACAATCCAGAGCAGAATTGCAAGACTTAAAGATATCGAAAGAATGCAGGAAGATGGAACATTTGATGTTCTTCCTAAGAAGGAAGTTATCAACCTCAAGAAGGAACTTGATAAGCTTACAAAGAACCTTGGCGGTATCAAGGAAATGAAGAGACTTCCAGATGCTATCTTTATCGTAGATCCTAAGAAGGAAAGAATCTGTGTACAGGAAGCTCATGCACTTGGTATTAAGCTTATCGGTATTGCAGATACTAACTGTGATCCTGATGAATTAGATTATGTAATTCCTGGTAATGATGATGCAATCAGAGCAGTTAAGCTTATCGTTTCTAAGATGGCAGATGCTGTTATCGAAGCTAATCAGGGAGTAGAAGAAGTTCCTGCTGAAGAAGAAGTAACAGAGGAAGCATAATTATCTATAGAGATAAACTGAAGTTCATTAATATATTGTCGTAAGACGGAATTCTAAGAATGCTTCAGCCTGACAAATACAGGTTGAAGCATTTTTAAACTTAAATAAAATGTAAAGCATGAGTGTATTACATGAATGTAAAACATAAATATTTTATTAATAATGGAGGATAAGAAAATGGCAGTTACAGCAGCAATGGTAAAAGAATTAAGAGAAATGACAGGCGCAGGTATGATGGATTGTAAGAAGGCGCTTTCTAATACAGATGGTGATATGGACAAGGCTGTTGAGTATTTAAGAGAAAATGGTATGGCTAAGGCAGCTAAGAAAGCTGGAAGAATTGCAGCAGAAGGTATTGTTAAGGTTGTTACAGAAGGTTCTAAGGCAGCAATCGTTGAAGTTAATTCAGAAACAGACTTCGTTGCCAAGAATGCAGATTTCAATGCATATGTTGAAGAAGTTGCACAGCAGGCATTAAATACAAAGGCTTCTGATATTGATGGATTTTTAGCTGAAAGCTGGAACAAAGATTCATCTAAGACAGTTGCAGACGTATTAGCAGGTCAGATAGCTGTAATTGGTGAAAATCTTAAGATTAGAAGATTTGCACAGATTGAGGAGAATAATGGTTTCATCGCTTCATACATTCATATGGGTGGTAAGATTGGTGTTCTTGTTGATGTTGAAACAGATGTTGTTAATCCTGCAATTGAAGAAATGGCAAAGAACGTAGCTATGCAGGCAGCAGCTCTTAAGCCAATGTATACTAACAGAAGTGAAGTAGATCCTGAATATATCGCTAAAGAAACAGAAATTATTACTATTACAGCTAAGAACGAAAAGCCGGATGCTAATGATAAGATTATTGAAGGTATGGTTAAGGGTCGTCTTAATAAGGAACTTAAGGAAATCTGTCTTCTTGATCAGACATATGTTAAGGCAGAAGATGGTAAGCAGAGCGTATCAGCATATGTAGCATCAGTTGCTAAGGAAAACAGTGCTAATATCACAATCAAGGGATTTGTTCGTTTTGAAACTGGTGAAGGTCTTGAAAAGAAGAATGAAGACTTTGCAGCAGAAGTTGCTGCACAGTTACAGTAATATTGATATTGTTTATATCAGTATTAGAAGAACCGGATGTCTTTTATCCGGATAAATATATAACATTTTATAATGTTGCATAGATTTTTGTAAGTTATAATTATCTGTAATGGATATTGGTATATTTTTTATATATAATATCCATTACGGATAATGATTTTTTTACTATATGTCTGATGCAGCATTTTTTTTTGATATTACATATTTTATTTATTTTTTTAGTTATAAATTAAGTGGATTTAAAATATTGCAAAAATATATCCGCATTACAAAGACATACTCCTATAGTTGAAAAGTTATACGGAATATATCTGTTTATCTATAATTTATATTAAATAAATGTATACATTGTAATTCATTCTAATATTGTTTATAATACTTTATATAGGAATCTAGAACTTAATAAATATGCAATATCAGAATAAGTAATAACTGGTATACATAAGAAAAAGGAGGAAAAAGATAATATGGAGATGAAGGATTCTATTAAGAAGAGACTCAATAAGGCATTTCTTATTATTGCTCTTATTGGCTGTTTTGGTATAGTAATATGCGATGTATCAATGTATGTTATGTGCGCTAATTATGAAAGTGCTATGAAGAATTATGGCTTTTCACAGGGTGAGATAGGAAAGGCTATGGTGACGTTTTCAGAGACAAGAAGTGCATTAAGAGCTGTAATCGGATATAAGGATTCATCAGAGATTGAAGATGCAAAGAACGATTATCAGACCAAAAAAGAAAAGTTTAAGACCTACTTAGCTAATATTGAACAGTATATGGTAACTAAGGAAGGCAGGGAATTATATGCTGATGTCAATACAGCATTAGATGGATATTGGACAAAGAGTGATTCAATATTAAGTCTTGGTTCTACATCGGATGTTGGTAATTCTGAAAAAGCACAGAAGCAGGAATATGTAGAGCTTTCTGAGATGTATGATACAGTATATAATGCAATGGTAAAACTTATGGACAGTAATGTTGAAAAGGGTAATTCAGTAATGCTTGTATTGGAAGTACTTAAGAATGTAATTTGTATTTTGGTTATATTAATAATTATAGCAAGCTTTACAGTTTCAAGAAAGATTGGTAAGAAGATATCTGATAGTATTGAACAGCCAATTGATATGCTTGTTGACAGATTTAAGACACTTTCCAATGGCGGTCTGGACGAAGAATTTCCTGAATACGAAGCGGATGATGAGTTTGCTGTAATAAATCAGACTGCAAAAGAAATGGCTGACAGTCTTAAGCTTATAATTAATGATTTATGCTGGATTATGGCAGAGATGGCAGATGGTAATTTCAATGTTAATACTAAGATTGAGGATAAGTATGTTGGCAAGTATGTTGAACTTAAGAATGCTATCCGTAACATGAACAGAAAGATTAATCAGACACTTAAGGGTGTAGGAGAATCTTCAGCACAGGTAACTGCAGGTTCGGAAAATCTTGCACAGTCCGCTCAGGATCTTGCACAGGGTGCAACAGAGCAGGCAGGAGCAGTAGAAGAATTACAGGCAACTATTGATACTATTACAGATCAGATAGCAAAGACTGTTGACAACCTTGAAGAAACAAGCAGGAAAGCAGAAAGATGTGCAGAAGAGGCAGATACAAGCAAGGTTGATATGCATGAACTCGTTGAAGCAATGAATCGTATCAGTGAGACATCTAAGAAGATTGAGAATATCATTGCTGATATCGAAGATATCGCAAGTCAGACTAATCTTCTTTCGCTTAATGCAGCAATTGAGGCAGCAAGAGCAGGTGAGGCAGGCAAGGGCTTTGCTGTAGTTGCTGAACAGATAAGAACTCTTGCAGATCAGAGTGCTAAGTCTGCTGTAGATACAAGAGAACTTATAGAGGGAGCTTTAAAGGAAATCGATGAAGGTAACACAGTTGCCATGAAGGCGGTTGAGTCACTTGATACAGTTGTAGGCGGCATTAATGAGATTGCTGAAGTATCTAAAGAACTCAGTACAAGTTCTAACCAGCAGATAGCTGCCATGAAGGAAGCTGATGAAGGTATTAACCAGATATCAGAAGTAGTACAGTCTAATTCGGCTGCATCACAGGAATGTTCTGCAACAAGCGAAGAACTTTCTGCACAGGCAGAGGCTATGAATGAACTTGTATCACAGTTTGTTTTAAGAAGTGAATAATTAGAATAATATTGCCGGCAGACATGGAATCATTATTAATTCCATGTCTGCTATTTTCTTATTATTTATATTTTTTAAATCTATATTTTTAAAACTTATTTTAAAAAATACATAAAGACTTTTTAATACAATCTGCATAAAATTACTTTTATAAATAAATTTCAAACAATTCATGCATAACATTACTTTTTTAAACAATTCACTTTTCTTATATATTTTTTTATGATATACTTAAATTAAATGTGTACTTATGAAGGAGATGTAATTTATGGGCTTTTTTAAGGACTTTAAGGATGACTTATCAGAAGCAGCAAATGGTATGGATGCCGGTATTAATAATAAAGATATAGGTGTGGAAAATAGTGATGATCAGATAGTTAATACTCTGGATGATGATATACATAATTCTGCACAGAATGAGAATAGTACTTCACAGGAAGATTATAGCAGTAATGAAAGTGAGCAGGATGTGCATGCCAGGGAACAGGTGGATGAACCTGAGGAAGATGATCTTATGCCTGTAGATGAGACAGCAGTTATTACTGCCGGATTGAGAGTTGAGGGTAATTTTGAAGCTTTAGGTTCAATAGATGTATTTGGAACAATTATTGGTGATATTAATTGCCGTGGTAAATTAACAGTAAGTGGTACAATTAAGGGTACATCTAATGCAGGGGAAGTATTTGCAAATGAAGCCAGGATAGAGGGCGATATTGTAGCTAAGGGTGCAGTTAAGATTGGACAGGATACTGTTATTGTAGGAGATATAAGTGGAACATCTGCTGTAATAGCCGGTGCGGTCAAGGGTGATATTGATGTTAAAGGACCGGTGATTATTGATTCGACTGCTATTGTATCGGGTGATATCAAGTCTAAGATAGTGCAGATTAATAATGGTGCAACTATTGACGGAAGATGTACACAGTGTTATTCAGAGATAGATATGGATGCTATATTTAATATCTAAGATTATTAGGACATTTGTGATTATATATTATTGTGATTATATCGTGTTGTAATTATGTTTATTATGGTTAACAGGAATGATGGGATATTTTATGAATTGCCATGGATAAAGTCATGCATCATAATATTATAAAAATATAACAAATATGTGAAAACAGAGGTAAGAGAAATGAAAGAAATTAAGAGAGTAATACTTAAACTTAGTGGCGAAGCACTTGCAGGTGAAAATAAATCCGGCTATAATGACGAACTCATTACAGATATAGCCGGTCAGGTTAAAAAGATTATTGATACAGGAATAGATGTAGGAGTTGTTATTGGTGGCGGAAATTACTGGAGAGGCCGTTCTAATGATAATATTGACAGACCTAAGGCAGACCAGATTGGTATGCTCGCCACAATAATGAACTGTATATATGTATCAGAGATATTCCGTTCACAGGGACTTATGACAAATATACTTACTCCATTTGAATGTGGAAGCATGACAAAGTTGTTCTCAAAGGATAGAGCTAATAAGTATTTTTCAAAGGGAATGGTAGTATTCTTTGCAGGAGGAACAGGACATCCATATTTCTCAACTGATACAGGTATTGTTCTTAGGGCAATAGAGATGGATGCAGATGCAATTCTTCTTGCTAAGTCAATAGATGGAATATATGACAGTGACCCTGCGGTTAATCCAGCAGCTAAGAAGTATGATAAGATTTCCATTCAGGAAGTTGTAGATAAGAAACTTGGTGTTATAGATATGACAGCTTCTGTAATGTGTATGGAAAATAAGATGCCTCTTATGGTATTTGGACTTGAAGAAAAGAATAGTATTCTTAATGCAATGACAGGTAAGTTCAATGGAACTGTTGTAACAGTTGACTAATATATATTGTATCTGATATTATAAACATAGGTGTGTCCGAAGTTCAGAGGTATCTGATATTTGATTATAATGATAATTAATTATTTTAGCGGTGATATTTCTGATATAAGCCGGATTTCAGACAGTATTCTGATATTCCGCCGGTATGTACACAGAGTATAATTGGTTGATGTTTATATAGAATATTCATATAGGATATTCGTATATTACACAGATATTACCTATAAAGAATTTATGAGACAGGAGAATTAATATGAGCGATATTAAATTATACGAAGATAAGATGGTTAAGACAATTGATGCTTTAGAAGAAGAATATACAACAATCAGGGCAGGAAGAGCTAACCCGCATATTCTTGATAAGATTAAGGTTGATTATTATGGAACGCCAACTTCTTTACAGCAGGTTGCCAATATATCAGTTCCAGAGGCAAGAATGCTGCAGATTCAGCCATGGGAGAGCAGCCTTATTAAAGAAATTGAGAAAGCAATTCTTGTATCTGATTTAGGAATTACTCCTAACAATGATGGTAAGGTTATAAGACTTATATTTCCAGAGCTTACAGAAGACAGACGTAAGGAGCTTGCAAAGGATATTAAGAAGAAAGGTGACAATGCCAAAGTTGCTGTAAGAAATGTAAGACGTGATGCCAATGATGCTGTTAAGAAGCAGAATAAGGCAGGCGAGATATCAGATGATGAACTTAAAGGAATTGAAGATGATATCCAGAAGCTTACAGATAAGTATACAGCATTAATTGACAAGGCTGTTGAGAATAAGACTAAGGAAATACTTACAGTATAATAAATATTATTATTAATCCGTAGGAATCCATTTTTCTACGGATTTTATGTTAAAGAAATAATCTGTACAATGATATAAACAACAGGAGATGATATAATTTATTGTCATGCAGATGATATGATTTATAATGAGATTATACGCAGTTAAGGAGTGCCGGATATGGATATGGTTAATGAACAACTCGGACTTAAGATACCGCAGCATGTTGCTGTTATTCTGGATGGAAATGGAAGATGGGCAAAGAAGCGCCATATGCCAAGAACTTATGGTCATAAGGTGGGAAGTCAGGTCGTTGAAGATATGTTATCAATTGTTGATGAGCTTGGAGTGAAATATTTTACTGTGTATGCTTTTTCAACAGAGAATTGGAAGAGGTCACAGGGCGAAGTGTCTACGCTTATGACAATATTGAGGACATATCTTAAAGGATGTGTAAAAAAGTCGATGGATAATAATGTACGCTGTCGTGTTATTGGAAGAAGAGAAGAATTAAGTAAAGATATAGTAGAAAGTATTGAAAATCTTGAAGAAAAGACAAAAAATAATACAGGACTTAATTTTACAATAGCTATTAATTATGGTGGCAGGGATGAGATAACAAGAGCGGTAAAAAAAATTGCAATGCAGGTTGAGAATGGATTGGTAAATCCTGAGGATATTACAGAACAGATGATATCAGATAATCTTGATACATGGGAATTGCCTGACCCTGATTTACTTATCAGAACAAGTGGGGAGCAGAGATTATCTAACTATCTTCCATGGCAGCTTGCATATACAGAGTTTTATTTTACAGATGTCCACTGGCCTGATTTTAATAAAGAGGAATTAATTAAGGCATTTGAAAAATATAATAAACGAGAGAGAAGATTCGGAGGCGTTAAGGAGGAGTAGAAGTTGAAGACAAGAGTGCTAAGTGGAATAGTATTGGCAATAATAATGATATCATCATCATTTTGTGGTGGCTGGTATCTGTATCTGTTGTGTGCAGGTGTTTCACTGATAGGAATGTATGAATTATACAGAGTAATTGATATACAAAAGAGTGCATTGGCATACATGGGATATCTTTCGGCCATATTTTATTACATATGTGTCCTTACAGGATATGAAAAATATGATATTTTTGTATTTGTAATAGCATTAATGGCAATTATGTCAGTATATGTATTTACATTTCCAAAATATAAAATAGAAGAGGTTACATTGACATTTTTAGGGCTTTTCTATGTTGCAGTTATGCTTTCTTATATTTATAAGGTGCGTATTCTTGAGGATGGAATATATATAGTATGGCTTATATTTATAGCTTCATGGGGCAACGATACGTTTGCATACTTCACAGGAGTGTTATTAGGTAAACATAAGATGGCACCGGTATTGTCGCCTAAGAAATCTATAGAAGGTGCAATAGGTGGAATTGCCGGAGCTACTATTTTAGGAATTATATTCGGATATATTGTAAATGGATATATGTCAGAAACAGTAAGCCATCCGGTATTTATATTTGCGGCAGCAAGCTTTGTTGGAGCAATACTTGCGATAATAGGCGATCTTACTGCATCTGCAATTAAACGTAATCACAATGTTAAGGATTACGGTAAGCTGATACCGGGACACGGAGGAATACTTGACAGATATGACAGTGTAATATTTACAGCACCGGCAGTATACTGGGCTGTATTTATATTAAACAGACTGTAATGTAATTTTTATAAGGAATGGTGACTATTGTGAAAAATATATCATTATTAGGGTCAACAGGTTCTATTGGAACGCAGACACTTGATGTTGTCAGAAGAAATGATGATATCAATGTTGTTGCTCTGGCAGCAGGAACCAGAATAAAAGAGCTTGAAGCACAGGTGAGGGAGTTTAAACCACAGCTTGTTTGTGTTGGAAAAGAAGAACTGGCAGAGGAATTAAAGATAATGCTTTCTGATATGGATGTTAAGATAGTATCAGGAGAGTCAGGGCTTATAGAGGCTGCCACGCTTGAAAGTGCAGATATTGTTCTTACGGCAGTGGTAGGAATGATGGGAATTGTACCTACAATTGAAGCAATTAAGGCACATAAGGATATAGCACTTGCCAATAAAGAGACACTTGTTACAGCGGGACACATTATTATGAAGCTTGCCAAAGAATGTGGAATTAATATATATCCTGTTGATAGTGAACATTCAGCTATTTTTCAGTCGCTTAACGGTGAATATCACAAAGAAGTAAGTAAGATTCTTCTTACAGCTTCAGGAGGACCATTCAGAGGAAGAAAAAGAAGTGAACTTGAGAATGTAACCCTGGAAGATGCTTTAAAGCACCCTAACTGGTCAATGGGAAGAAAGATAACTATTGATTCTTCAACGATGGCTAATAAAGGACTTGAGGTGATGGAAGCACAGTGGCTTTTTGACGTACCTGCAGATAAGGTTCAGGTTGTAATACAGCCACAGAGTATAATCCACTCAATGGTTGAATTTGTGGATGGTGGTATTATGGCGCAGCTAGGAAGCCCGGATATGCGTCTTCCTATACAATATGCACTGACATACCCACACAGAAGAACTCTTAATACGGAAAGGGTTGATTTCTTTAAACTGGGACAGATTACATTTGAAGAACCTGATTTTGAGACATTTAAAGCATTAAAGCTGGCATATGATGCAGCCGGAACCGGCGGTAATATCCCAACGGCATTTAATGCGGCGAATGAGCTTGCAGTTGCGAAGTTCTTAGACAGGAAGATAAAATACCTTGATATACCAGAGATAATACAGTATGCAATGGAGGAAACACGATTAGTTGAGAATCCTTCAGTGGAACAGATACTTGAAACTGAAAAGAATGCATATGAATTAATTGAAAGCAGGTGGTAAATTGGTATTAAATATTATTGCAGCTATTTTAATACTTAGTATAATTGTAATTATACATGAGTTTGGACATTTTATTATAGCTAAGGCAAATGGAGTTGAAGTTACAGAATTTTTCATTGGTTTCGGACCTAAGATTATTAAGTTTAAAAAGGGCGGAACAGAATATTCTTTAAGACTGCTTCCATTTGGCGGTGCATGTGTAATGCTGGGTCAGGATTTTATAGATGATCCTCTTGATAGAGATGATGAGGACGATGAAGCTGACGGCAGTGTGCCTGGTGGGGATAAGGCTGAAGGCAATGCCGGAGAGGATGACAGGACACAGAATATATCAGAAGCATCGGGCATTAAAGTTAAGAATATTTCCGATATTAAAGATAAGGAAGCCACACAGAAGAAGTCATCTGATATGGCAGAAAAGGAACGCCTTTTAAAAGCAGGATATGATGAATCAAAGTCCTTTGCCAACAAATCAGTATGGTCAAGAATAGCAATAATCGCAGCAGGACCATTCTTTAATTTTCTGTTAGCATTTATTCTTGCTTTGATAGTTGTAGGCTCTACAGGTTATGATCCGTGTACAGTTGATAAAGTATATGATAATTCACCAGCAACAGAAGCCGGATTACAGGAAGGCGACAGAATTGTAAAAGTAAACGGAGAAAATATTACTTTTGCCAGAGAATATTCATTTTACCGATACTACCATGCGGCTAAGACAATGAATATTACTTATGAAAGAGATGGTCAGAAGTATACAACAACACTTACACCGCAGTACAGCACATCTAAAGCATATAAATTAGGTATTACAATCTCTACAGACAGAGTAGTTAATTCGGTTAATGCACAGTCGCCGGCAGAGAAAGCTGGAATTAAGAGCAATGACGTTATTAAGTCGGTCAATGGAACAGAGCTTGAGACAGGTACGCAGCTTTCAGAAATAGTATCACAGACGCAGGGAGCTGAGGTAGATATCGTTGTTGTAAGAAATGGTGAAGAGCATAACTTAAAGGTTATACCAGAGCTTGTAGAATCAGAAGCATATAATACAGGTTTTGTAAGCTATGGCATAAGACAAAAGACATCACTTGGTGGAGTTATCCGTTATTCTTTTCACGAAGTCAGCTATGTAATTAAGACCGTTATAAAAAGCCTTGGTATGATGTTTACAGGGCAGACTGGTGTTAATGATCTTATGGGACCAGTAGGAACAGTAAGTACCATATCTTCAATTATGGAAGAAAGTAAGGCTGACGGGGCATTTTATGTATTTCTTAATGCAATTAATCTTGCTATGATGATTTCGGCAAACTTAGGTATAATGAACCTTGTACCAATTCCGGCACTTGATGGTGGCAGACTTATCTTTTTAATAATAGAAGCAGTAAGGGGAAAGCCTGTTAAGAAAGAGCACGAGGGAATGGTTCATTTTGTTGGAATGGTTCTTCTTATGATACTTATGGTATATGTGTTATTTAAGGATATAAGCGGTTTATTTTAGAAATGGAGATTTATATGTATAGGGAACATACGAAAAG
Organism: uncultured Eubacterium sp.; assembly: GCA_900545725.1. Lineage (GTDB taxonomy): Bacteria > Bacillota > Clostridia > Lachnospirales > Lachnospiraceae > Lachnospira. The sequence continues at coordinate 7,487 of URAI01000020.1, read as the reverse complement.
GGTCAATATTGGTAACAGAGTCATTGGTGGTGGAAGTCCTGTGCTTATACAGTCAATGACTAATACACATACAGAGGATACGCAGGCAACGGTGGCACAGATATTAGAGCTTGAAAAGGCAGGCTGCGATATTATCAGATGTACAGTTCCAACTATTGAAGCTGCACATTCAATAAAAGAGATTAAAAAACAGATTCATATTCCACTTGTTGCAGATATACATTTTGATTATAAGATGGCTATAGCGGCGATGGAAAATGGGGCTGATAAGATAAGAATTAATCCGGGCAATATAGGCAGCAGGGATAAGATTAAAGCTGTTGTTGATGTTGCAAAGCAGATGAATATTCCTATAAGAGTAGGTGTAAACAGTGGTTCTCTTGAAAAAGAGCTCGTTGAAAAATATCATGGTGTAACAGCAGAGGGAATTGTTGAAAGCGCAATCGATAAGGTTCGTATTATAGAAGATATGGGATATGATAATCTTGTTGTAAGTATTAAATCATCCGATGTAATGATGTGTGTCAATGCACATAAGCTTATAGCACAGAAGTTAAATTATCCTCTCCACGTTGGAATAACCGAATCAGGAACAGCATTTTCAGGAAGCATTAAGTCATCAATAGGTCTTGGCCTTATATTAAATGAAGGAATTGGTGATACAATAAGAGTATCTCTTACAGATAATCCGGTAAAGGAAGTTGAAGCAGCTAAGATAATATTAAAGACACTTGGCTTAAGAAAAGGAGGTATAGAGGTTGTATCATGTCCTACCTGCGGACGGACAAGAATCGATCTTATTAAGCTGGCAGGTCAGGTTGAGAATATGGTTTCAGAATATGACCTTGATATTAAACTTGCTGTAATGGGCTGTGTGGTAAATGGTCCAGGAGAAGCTAAGGAGGCAGATCTTGGTATTGCAGGCGGTGATGGCTGCGGAGTTTTAATAAAACATGGTGAGATAATTAAAAAAGTTCCTGAAGAAGAGCTTTTATCAACATTAAAATATGAGCTTGATAACTGGAACAGATAAAATATATAGTGAGGTAGATTGAGATGCAAAAATTTTTTGATGTATTTCAAACATTAAGGCTGCCTGAGGATTTAGCTGTATATTTTACTAATACAGAGGTAACACGCGTTTCAAAGACATCTACGAATTCTTTGGCGCGTGTTTATCTTATTAGTGACAAATTAATCAATAAACAGCTTATCTATAAGGTAGAAGATGCACTAAAGAAACAGATATTCAGAATGAAAAATATGGATGTGAGGATAATCGACCGTTATCATTTATCTAAGCAGTATACACCGGTTACTGTAATGGAAGCATATTATGACAGTATCCAGTTTGAACTGGAAAAGTACTGGACCCTTGAATATAATCTTCTTAAAAATTCAACCCTTGAATTTGAAGATGAGCATTGTCTTGTAATCACACTTGAGGACAGCTTTCTTGCACACACCTATGCAGAATCATTACAGAAATATTTTAAGCAGGTATTTCTAAACAGATTTGGATTTGATATAGATGTAATATATAGATATAAAGAAAAGCTGGGCAGCCATTATGGGGAGGAGAATGAACATAGGCTTAATCTTCGTATAAAACAGATTGAAAATACAATGAAGGCGGCTATGCAGACAGAAGCAGATGACAGTTCATCAGTAATTACGGGTTCAGAAAAAAAGAAAAAGCAGACAGGTGAAAATAAAAAGTCACAGGTTAAAATGTCAGCAGGTGATGCTAAGAAAGGCCCGGATGGATTTAAAAATACATCTTCAAAAGAAAGATTTTCAAGGGATAATGCATACTTTAAGAAGCCTTCTAATAATGATGTGTTATATGGAAGAGATTTTGATGATGAACCTATAGCCATTGAAACAATCGATTCGGCGCTTGGAGAAGTTGTAATATCAGGAATGATTAGAAGAATAGAAGAAAAAGAGATACGAAATGAAAAAACTATTCTTATGTTTGATATAACTGATTTTACAGATACGATTACTGTTAAGATGTTTGCAAGAAATGAACAGCTTCCAGAGTTAAAGGAATTTATAAAGAAAGGTAATTTTATTAAGGTTAAAGGTCTTGCAGCCTTAGACAGATATGATCAGGAAATAGCCATATCTAACGTATGGGGAATAAGAAAATCATCTGATACAAGGGAAGTGCGAAATGACCTTGCACTTAATAAAAGAGTTGAGCTTCACTGTCATACAAAGATGAGTGATATGGATGGTGTATCTTATGCAAAGGATATAATAAAGCAGGCTATCAGGTGGGGACATAAGGCAATAGCCATAACTGACCACGGTGTTGTGCAGGCTTTTACCGAGGCATATCATACAATAAGTGATATAAAGGGTGCGTATAAGAAAAAGGGGGAAAAGCTGGATTTTAAAGTTATATACGGTGTCGAAGCATATCTTGTGGATGATACAAAAAAGATAGTAACTAATCCGGCAGGGCAGACATTTAAGGATGAGTTTGTTGTATTTGACTTAGAGACAACAGGATTTTCGGCAGAAGTTGACCAGATAATTGAGATTGGTGCCGTTAAGATAAAGGATGGTCAGATAACAGACAGATTTTCTTCATTTGTCAATCCTAAAGTACCTATATCTTTCAGAATAGAAAATCTTACGGGAATAAGTGATTCTATGGTAATGGATGCACCTGTAATAGAAGAAATACTTCCGAAGTTTCTTGATTTTTGTAAAGGTGCTGTACTCGTTGCACATAATGCCGAATTTGATACGAGCTTTATAACTAATAAAGCTGAAAAGATGGGAATAAAAACCAATTATACATATATAGATACAGTACTTTTAGGACAGTTTGCTGTTCCACATCTTAGTAATTATAAGCTTGATACTTTAGCAAAACATCTAAAGGTATCGCTTGAAAATCATCACAGGGCAGTTGACGATGCGCAGGCAACAGCAGATATATTTATAAAGCTTATTGATATAATTGCCGAAAGAGATATATTTACATTAGATAAGCTTAATGAAGAAGGAAAGCTTGACGATAATGCCATACGAAAGCTTCACCAGTACCATTGTATAATACTTGCTTCCAGTGAAATGGGAAGAATTAATTTGTACAGACTGATATCTATGTCACATCTTAAGTATTTCAACAGATTCCCTAAGATACCTAAGAGTATGGTTAATAAGTATCGTGAAGGTCTGATTATCGGAAGCGCCTGCGAAGCCGGTGAATTGTTCCGTGCTATGATTAACGGAAGAAGTGAGGCTGAAATTGCAAGGATAGTCGGATTCTATGATTATCTTGAAGTACAGCCTATCGGAAACAACCGTTTTATGATTGAAAAGGAAGACTGTTATGTTAAGAACGAAGAGGATTTGAGGGATCTTAACAGGAGAGTCGTAGCACTTGGCGCTAAGTTTCACAAGCCTGTTGTTGCAACCTGTGATGTACATTTCCTTAATCCGGAGGATGAGATATACAGAAGAATAATAATGGCAGGAAAGGGCTTTGCCGATGCCGATAACCAGCCGCCGCTTTATCTTCATACGACAGAAGAGATGCTTAGGGAATTTGATTATCTTGGAGCTGATAAAGCATATGAGATAGTTGTAACTAACACTAATAAGATAATGAATATGTGTGAGGATATAGATCCGGTGCGTCCCGATAAAAGACCGCCTGTAATTGAAAACTCAGACCAGATGTTACGAAAAATATGCCATGACAGGGCGCATGAATTATACGGACCTGACCTTCCTGAAATAGTAACGGAAAGACTTGAAAGAGAACTTAATTCAATTATTTCCAATGGTTATTCTGTTATGTATATTATTGCACAGAAGCTTGTATGGAAATCTAATGATGATGGCTATCTTGTAGGTTCAAGAGGTTCAGTAGGTTCTTCATTTGCAGCTACCATGGCAGGTATTACAGAGGTTAATCCGCTAAGTCCGCATTATCTGTGTCCAAAATGCTATTATAGTGATTTTTATTCTGATGAAGTCAAGGCATTTGCCGGAGGCGCAGGCTGTGATATGCCTGATAAGATATGTCCGAAGTGTGGTCATAAGTTAAATAAGATGGGATTTGATATACCTTTTGAGACATTCCTGGGATTTAAGGGTAATAAAGAGCCTGATATCGATCTTAACTTTTCTAATGAATACCAGAGTAAAGCACATGCATATACAGAGGTTATATTTGGAAAAGGACAGACATTTAAAGCCGGAACAATCGGTACTGTTGCTGAAAAGACGGCACAGGGCTTTGTATACAAATATTTTGAGGAAAAGAGTGAAAAGCTTGGAAGACCTATTGTAAAGAGAAGACACGAGATAGAAAGGATTGCCGAAGGCTGTGTAGATATAAGAAGAACTACAGGACAGCATCCTGGAGGAATTGTCGTACTTCCGATAGGAGATGAGATAGATACATTTACACCGGTGCAGCATCCTGCCAATGATATGTCAACATCTATCGTTACAACACATTTCGATTATCACAGCATTGACCACAACCTGTTAAAGCTTGATATTCTTGGACATCTTGACCCGACAATGATACGAATGTTACAGGATCTTACAGGAATTGACCCGCTTGAGATTCCTCTCGATTCAAAGGAGGTAATGTCATTGTTTAAGGATACATCGGCACTTGGAATTAAACCTGATGATATCGGCGGCTGTAAGCTTGGAGCATTAGGAATACCTGAATTTGGTACAGACTTTGCGATGCAGATGCTTATTGATACCAAACCACAATATTTTTCCGACCTCGTCCGTATAGCAGGACTTTCGCATGGTACGGATGTATGGCTTGGTAATGCGCAGGAGTTGTTAAGAACGGGTCAGGCGACTATTTCAACGGCGATATGTACACGAGATGATATTATGATATACCTCATCCAGAAGGGACTTGACAGTGAGCTTGCATTTACAATCATGGAGAAAGTAAGAAAGGGTAAGGGACTTACGCCTGAATATGAAAAGACTATGAAGGAGCATGGAGTCCCTGACTGGTATATATGGTCATGTAAAAAGATTAAATATATGTTCCCGAAAGCACATGCGGCGGCATATGTTATGATGGCATGGCGTGTGGCATATTGTAAGGTATTTTATCCGCTTGCTTATTACTGTGCTTATTTTAGTATCAGGGCAAATGCATTTGACTACGAGAAGATGGCAATGGGGCAGGATAAATTAAAATATTTTATCAATGACTATAGAAAAAGAAGAAGTGAATCACCTACAGGAAAGTTATCTAATACTGAGGAGGACGAACTTAAGGATATGAGAATCGTTGAAGAGATGTATGCAAGAGGCTTTGATTTTACACCAATTGATATATACAAAGCGAAGGCAAGGTCTTTTCAGGTAATAGATGGAAAGATAATGCCATCCTTTAAGGTTATAAGTAAAGTCGGTGAATCAGCCGGAGAATCTATTGAGATAGCAGCGGCAAAGGGTGAATTTTTATCGAAGGATGACTTAAGACAGCGTGCAAAAATCGGTCAGACAGTTATAGATAAGCTTACGGATATCGGTCTGTTAAATGATATGGCTGAAAGTAACCAGTTATCCTTATTCGACTTATAGTACTAATTGAAGCAGATGTAAATTGGCAGGATGCGTTTATATGCACATTAAAAATATTAAAAAAGCCTGCAATCTGCAGCACATTAAAAATAATAAAAATTCAGTATATTAAAAAATAATAAAATTCTTGATTTTGTTGTTTTTTTTCAGTATAGTTAAAGAGCTTGTATTTTTACAGGTGGGTAATTCTTTTATTAATTATTTTATTAAGTATTTTATGGTAAGCAGGATTATGACTTTGCCATAAAGCTGTGAAATGGAGGATTAGGATGTTACAGCATTACATTGCAATATTTATAGTATCGATGATACCATTAATTGAATTAAGAGGAGCAATTGTAATCTCACAAGGATGGCAGATGCCTCTACTTACATCATATATAGTATGTGTAATTGGCAATATGCTTCCTGTTCCTGTCATATACCTTTTTGCCAGAAAGGTGCTTGAATGGGGCAGGGATAAGAAGTATATAGGAAAGTTCTTTACATTCTGTATTGAAAAAGGCCATAAAGGCGGAGCCAAGCTTAAGGAGAAAGCTGGAAGAGGTGTATTCCTTGCGCTGCTTTTATTCGTTGGTATTCCTGTTCCGGGAACAGGTGCATGGACAGGAACTCTTGCAGCGAGCTTTCTTGATATAGGCTTTAAGAAGAGCGTTATTGCTGTATTGTTGGGAGTACTGCTTGCAGGTATAATTATGGGGGCTGTAAGTGCCGGATTATTTACGGCGATATTCTCGTTTTAAAATGTAATATAAAAAGGCTGAAACTTTTGTGAAATTATTATACAAAAGTTTCAGCCTTTTTCTTTAAATTAACTATGTATAGTGTCAGGCTCTTTTATTATGCTTCCGGTATAAGATATAAAAATAAAATTTTGTTATACCATTTGAATAAAATATCTGATATAATAAACTCAAATTGCAGCAATTAACAGATAATTAGAAGTGCTTAGTCAAAATAGACTAAGTTTTAATGGTTGATTTTTAATATAAGATAAAGGATGGTGCTGATATTATGAAGACAATAACATTTAATAACAAAGTTAAGATTCCACAGGTAGGTCTTGGAGTATTCAGAACAGAGAATGGTGAGGACACAGTCAATGCGGTAAAGTGGGCAATAGATGCAGGATATCGTCATATAGATACGGCTAAGGCATATGGTAATGAGAAAAGTGTAGGAGATGCCATAAGGACATGTGGTATAAAAAGAGAAGAATTATTTATAACTACCAAGTTGTGGAATGAAGATACACGTAATGGAAGAGCTTTGCAAGCTTTTGATGAAAGTCTTGAAAAACTTCAGACAGATTATATAGACCTGTATCTTATCCATTGGCCTGCCGATGGGTTTGAAAAGGCATGGAAAGATATGGAGCAGATATATAAGAGTGGCAGGGTAAAGGCAATTGGTGTAAGTAATTTTAATATCCACCATCTTGAAGCATTGAGTAAGGTATGGGAGATTGTACCCGCAGTTAATCAGATTGAAGTTCATCCATATTATTCTAATGTGGCAAATGTCGAATATGGACAGAAGCTTGGAATTACCATAGAAGCATATAGTCCTCTCGGAGGCAATGGTGCGGGAACGCTTAGCGATCCTGTAATAAATGAAATAGCAAAAAAGCATAAAAAGACACCTGCACAGGTTGTACTCCGCTGGAATATGCAGAGGAATATAGTAGTGCTTCCAAAGTCAACACATAAAGAGAGAATAGAATCCAATTACGATGTCTTCGATTTTGAATTAGATAATGATGACATGAACATGATTAATTCATTAAATAAAGATGATAAATTTGGTTCAGATCCTGATAATTTTAAATTTTAACTGTTGATAGGAATGAGGATAATGTGGGAAATAAGCTTGATAGCTTATTTTATCACAAG
>URAI01000019.1 GCA_900545725.1 uncultured Eubacterium sp. | reverse complement strand
GAACAGATAAACATAATAACTGCCATGCTCATGCTTATCAAACGTTTTTTTAATTTACCGCTCATATAAATTCCTCCTTATCTTTTTGTAAATGTTTCTAAAATACTAAACACTTATTACCTTGGACATATTTATATTAACAATTTTTTTAATCCTTTGTTCCTGATTTGACAGATGACCGTTTTGGCTGATGAATGGTAATTTGATTTTTTCTCCACTATCCCACTATTTTTTAAAGTCTTCCTAATTTAAAAACTATACTGGGTTAGTTTCTATATTTTTCAGAAGCTATTATATCTATATCAAAATCTTTGACATACTCTATATCAAAAACTTTTCCTCCATTAAAGTCAAAATTATAACATTTATTATCTCCCATTTTTGTATCATTGCACTTCATACATTTAACGATATAAGGATGTAAATCATAATATGTATCATCTAAAAAAGAATATGCACAATTCGCACAAATTCTATTTTTTTCAGGTATTTGTAAAATCCTCTGCTTTTTTTCTCTCTTCTCTTTTTCTATTTTTTCATTAAATTTCTTTGATTCTTTATATTCTTTTGCAACATTATATAAAATATATATAATTATGATTCCAATTATTATCTTTAACATTTTTTCTCCTTGCAAACAAAACATTAAAATGTTATGAAAAATTGTCAAAATTTATCTATAGTATCATTATCAGTTATCGAATTCTTGCTTAATATGTATACTGGTGAATAATCTAATTATTATTTATACAATGTAAGGATAAACTTTTACTGGACATCTATCAGTTACGTTCTGCGAAAAATATCATCAGATATTGGTTGCTAATGTCACCAAAACACTATATTTCGTATCACTGGAACAGAATCCCCATGTTCTTTGTAAACAGGATATAATAATATTTGAGCTATCCTCTAACAGAAAAATATCGTTATCTGTTCCAATGTTCTAAGTTTGAATGAATAATAAAAGTATCTGACTAACATTATATTCTACTCAAACTCTATAATTCCATATTCATTAAATTTATTAATAATAGTTATTAAATCCTTCTTTAGTGGTCCTTCTTCCACATCATATTCTTTAAGTATAATTCTCATTAAATCTTCAAATTTTATAGGGGTTTGTATTACATCCCAAATAAAAGCAGATAGCTCATTTAACAGAATAGTTCCCTTAAATTGCTGCATTTCTGTTCCTGTTGGGAACAACATATATTTTCCCATAATATTTCTGAGAATATAGCCTTTCTTTTGTTTTATCATTTTAATGTTCCATCCTTAATACAATATTCAGCAAGCATATACTAATATAACTATATACTTGCTGAATATCTTTTTCCTACTTAAACTGCTGCTCACTTACACAACAATCTTTATAGTCTGCAAAATCGCATTTCTTAGAATATACTGTTTCATATGTCATTTCGACTTTTACAGCTTTCGGAGATACATATTCCTTTTTCATTGTTTCACCTCCATTCATTATAATATTTTTATATATAATATCTAAATGATACATATATACTATATTTTTAAAATTCCTGCCTGCACCATTAATTTAGTTTCTTCACAAATATCTCTATTACAATGTCCATTCTCAGCTGCCATCAGATGCTGTGCTGGACAATGGTTACACACTTTATGATAAACACATTCACCACATTCCATTGGCATATAAAAAGTTTTAGCAGCTTTATTTGTTTTTTGCCATGCCTCTTTAAAACCTTCTTTTAACGGATACCCTGTTGGATTACTAAGTGCTACACACATACTCATTGCCCCTGTCCAACTAATGCTAAAGTCGCTTCTTCCAGCCGCACAAGTAATACCTCGTTGCATTTTTCTTTTTCCATTAATATTTTCCATTGGAATAATACCATCATATGGAATAAGCTTTTCATTTTCATTCAATAGCCACAATTCTTTAGATACTTCAACCTGTTCTTCTTTGGATAAATTAAAATCCTTTAACACTCTCCCCGTTGAAGAATATGGTGGCATTAACCATTGGCTGACAGCAACTGATATATTCCTTGTTTTATATAATCTAATAATATCTGAAATATTTTTTAAATATTTACTCGTAGTAATCGCAATTCCAACTGGAAGTCCACTACCAATTGCATAATCTATATTTGATTTAACTTTATTATAGCATCTCTTACCTGTCACAAACTCATATTGATTGTCAGAATTTCCATATATTGACACCTGAATGTATGCAGGCGGATATATCTTAAACAATGGCATTTTTTTATCAAGAAAATAACCATTTGTTAAAACAGTAATCAACACACCTCTTGAATGCAAATATGTATAAATTTCATTAAAATATGGACTTGTTAAACATTCTCCACCTGACAAAGAGGCAAATATCATTCCTTCATCCAACGCCTGATCTATTATCTTTTTCCATTCATCAAAGCTTAATTCTTTTACACCTTTCATCTGTCCTTCTTGTAAATGTACATAACACATTTTACAGTCAAAATTACATCTTGGTGTCAATTCAAAATGCCCATGAATTGGAATTCCTTGTCTTGCTGCTTGTTTTCTTATTGCTGCCCAAACTTCATTATTAAATACTGGATTAGTTTCATTGATCTCAATAAAATCTTCATCTATATTTTCAACAATTGAATAACTATCATTTATTGATTCTTCCACTTTAAATTAACCATCCTTTATTTTTACACATTATTTTTTTAAAAGTGTTTTTCCATAATTCCCAAAAATCTAAGTATTACATAAATAAGATAAAATACAGCAATTACATATCCTACCAAAACACTCAAAACACCTTTCACAATCCTGTTTACCGGTTCTTTTCTATCAAGCCACTCATAACGGCCTGTTAAAAATTTATACCCGGAGTAGACCGCCCATACTGTATAAACTAATACAATTACCGCTTCCATATAAATTATCCTCCATATATTTATAAAATATTTCCTTTTCTATTCAACTAAAAATAGTTATCATAAAAACATTATTCATATACAGACGTTATATTAATTCATATAAATGAATATACAACGTCTGCCATTATATGCCATATGGCTTCATAAAATTATCTATAATGAAAACAACCATTCCTATCTTCCGGCTTATTATATCCGCCATAACTGCCTCTGCAATAAACCCTGCCATATGAATCTGTATCATGCCAATCTGCATAAATACAATCTCTACAATTTCCTTCAAATGCTCCTTCAGGTATTATTACCTTTTCTTTTAATCTCATATCCATATAATTTTTCTCCTTTACATCATATTGCATATTTTTTATTGTTACGATAATGGTTCACCTCACATTCCTAAACTTAATTTTTATACAAATTTATCAATTTTGATAATGATAAATGAGTACTCTCAACTTTCAATTAATCTATACATTACTTCCTTTACCATAACTTTATCAGCAGATTTATATGCTTTATACACTATCATTTTATTATCTGGTAATGTGATAACAGGAAAATATAAATATTCTATATATGACGGCATTGAACACACTATTTTATTTATATACAACATATCTTCTTCTGATAATGTTTCAATATTATAAAAATGAGTATGAAAAATACCTAAAAACGATATATGTTCACTTTGCCAGTCTTCTATTACACGATTTAATACATTTATTTGCGGAATATACGAACATTTATATTTTCCTTTGCCTTCATCAATAAAATCATGTGTAACTACATTTCGATAACCGCCCATTATTCCACCCACTTCTGTATCTGTATGACTTACTGCTGCTATAATTTCTTCATAAATTTTATGTTCAACCAGTAATACATCTTCATCAAATCCAAACAATTTATAATCCTCCAACATATTTATATAAAATAATTAATGCAAAACTGATTACTAAACTTGAAAATGTATTTACTTTTATAACTTCCTTCCCAATAACATTAATTCCATATTTTGATAAATAATCTGATACTCCATCATTATAGGATTTTAAAATATCCTTTGAATGTGCTGAAAGCTCTGGTACATCTGTTTCCAGCTCTTGAATTGTTATTTTAATAAGATTTATATGATAGTATACTTTTCTTTTTTCTAAAACCTTTTTTGCATTCTTCAATAATTGTTTAAATGTTAATATTAATTTAAGCATAATACTAACAATAATAATTAAAGCCGGTAAAACGCCAAGACTAATATAAACAACCGGCTTTGCTTCCTCATCTCCCCAGCTTAACACTCCTTTAATAAACTCCATTAAGATTTTCCAATTATTTATTACAAGTAACGTCCCTGTGATAATTCCTAATCCGATTATCACCAATTGAATAAATGGAATATGATCTCTTTTATTACTATATGTTTTGTCCTGAAGCTCTTTGAGAAATGTTTTTAATTTTTTAGCGTTGTATTCATTAATATGCTTTTTAAAATCTGCATTATTTTTTAAATCAACCAAACTAATTTTTATGTCATATCCATTTTTCTGAATATTTTGGGCACATATTAATGGCATGTAATATTCATCATTAACCTGACACAATTTATATTCTTTTTTCTGAGGAATAATATAATTATTTTCAGGTAAACTAAGACAATCATCAATAATATCTTTTTCCTGCAAAAAAACATATGTTGAATTAGCAGGATTAAAACATTCTATTATTTCTAAAGTATCATCAAAAAAATGAATATGCTTTGCAAAAAAATCACCACTACCATCTACAATATCATTTAACTTTTTCATCTTTTCACATATATTTAATGCTGTTCCTGTAAATTCATAATTATTGTAATTTTCTACTAATGTAGAAAATAATATATATGTTGCCGATTTTTTTATTGCATTAATAATATTACTATCTTCCCCTAACAAAGCATCTACTGCTTCCAGCAATCTGATAATAGGATAAAATATTTTATTACTTTCATATTTAAAATCAGTCTCTATCAGTTCATTTCCATGACCATACTTTAATAACAATGTATTAAATTCCTGACTTTTTTTTTGCTTTTCATACAGTTCAATTAACATATTTTTCTTTGATAATATTTTTTCTCTGTATAATACTGCATTATCAAACCCATTATTTATAAGTTCATTCTGAAAATCATTAAAGTATGTTTTTATTTCTGTATATTTACCATCACTTATTTTATATACCAATATTCCAGGACTTATTAATTCCGCATATAATAACTGTGCCTTTTCAACTGAATCTTTGGCAATCTTTATAATAGAGTCTATTTCGTCCAGATATTTATTTCGATTATCATTAACTTCATAAAATGTTCTTATCGCACCTGTTGTAAATAATATGCTAAATAAATTATTTTCTTCTTCCACTGAATTACATATATCTAAAGCCAGATTAAAATTATCTTTATTTGTATATATTTTTCCATTCCAGAAAAATGGAAGTTCTGGTGCAATATTACATATTATTTTAAAAGCAGATGCCGGACGCTCATCTATTCCCATGTTATCTTCTCTAATGTCCAGAATTTTTGAATATACTTTTTCATCATATTTTTCAAATGCATTATATAATGTATCTCTAAACACATCTTTTATTGTTGCATCCCAATCACGAACCACATAAGCCCTAGCAAGTTCATATGTATCGGTGTAATCCCTATCAATAAAGAAATGTTTAAAACTATTGGCTGCCTCTACAACATGAACGACCTCTAATTTTTTTCCATTAAGCCATTCATTAACCTGTTTATATCCTGCTCTCACACGAGGATCATATGCCAGCATTGCCTGAACAAGATTAAAAAAACGTGTATCATTCTCTATTTTTTTCGGATATACTACTTTTCCTTCTTTTAACTGTAAAGCTATTTCCATATTATTTCTAAACAGCCTGAAATTATTCGCATTCATATACAATTCACATAACGTAACCCCTAATGCAAAATAATCTGTTTTAGTTGCTACTTCTATTTTTGTTTTACCATCTGTATTTAATGCTGTAAATGCTACTGCATCAGGTGCCAGATACCCTTCACTTACTTTACCATCCGCCAATGTTATTGAACGATTCGTCTCTGTTTGTATATTTCCCTTTGTTACAGAACCAAAATCCGTTATCACAGGAATGTCATTTTCTTCATCCCAAAGTATATTAGCCGGTTTAATATCAGCATGTATTAATCCTGCATTATGTATACTATTTAACGCTTCATTTAGTATATAAATATACTTTTCAAATCTATCTTTATCTTCTCCAAGATTAAGAGACAGTAAATCCAAGCTTCCTTTTTTGTAACAAGGATAAATATAAAAATATCTGTTTCTATATTTTCCATAATCAATCAGCTTTATAATCCCTCTTTTAATATTGTGTGTTAAAAAATCTACTATATCATCGTGATATTTATTCTGCTTTCCCTGACGATATACTTTAGCAATATACTCTGTTCCTAATAATGTCTTTACTTTATATACCTCTGCCTGTCCTCCATAACTAACCCACTGTACTACAGTATAATTTTGTTCTCCTTGTAATTCTGTACCACATGGGATTTCATATATGTACTCACTTTCATCATCTGGATTCTCATCCTGTCTATTTATGAATAATCTTGTATTTCTTTCATATTGCAGTGTTCCTGTTACCCTTTCATTATGAGGCATAGTTCCTGTAACTCGTTCATTATCAGGAATGGTTCCTGTTATACGTTCATTATGCGGTAAACTACCTGTTTTCCGTTCATCATGAACTATTGATTCTGATATTCGTCCATTATCAGGTAAGGTTCCCGTTATACGCTTGTTATCAGAATTAATGTCTCCCGCTTCCGTTTGTTCATCTTTTTTTATATTAAAACCACTCCAGTATGCCATATCAATCTTCACTCCCAACATAAAACAAATATATTAATTGTTACATTTATATGCCTTTCTCTATTAAAACAAAGGATATGTTGTCTCCTGCACCATTTTCATATACTTTATTTAATATTAAATCAGCTTTCTTACCTAATGAGTCATTTAATGATAGTATTCTCTCCATATCCTCGATTTCAATATAATCAGATAACCCATCTGAACATAATACTAAAATATCTCCTTCACGATACTTTTCTCTATGTTCTACAATATCTATCCAATCCAGAGAAAATTCATCACAACCAATATATCCTGTTATTATATTTTTCTCTCCATGTGTTTTTATTTCAGATTGACTAATAATACCTGCATCATATAATTTTTGAACTTTTGTCTGATCCTTTGTCATCTGAAGTAATATTCCATCTCTAAATCTATAACTCCTGCTGTTTCCCAGATTATATGTAACTAATTTTTCATCTAAAATAGTCGCAATACATAATGTACTGCTTATGTTGGGAAATAATTTTTTCTTATCCCTTATTTTTAATATATTCCCGTTTGCATTTTGTATCTTGCATAATAAATCATCCTTATCTTGTGGTTTACACTCTGAAATTGTTCGTAATACTTCTCTTGAAGCTAACTCACTGCATTTTAACCCACCTACGCCATCAGCTATAGCAAATATTTCATTATTTTCTTCACAGATACCCTCAATTTTCCCATTACTTATAATGTTATGTCCTATCAGAGCAGTATCATCATTTGTTTCATGTACTAAACCACGATTAACTATTGATATGTACCTTAACATATTTATTTCCTCCTACATGCATCTTGCTATTATCTTAGGAATCACGATTTCTGAATCATTGCTAATCTTATCCAGTCCAGTTATATCTTCAATAACTATTATCTGATTTTGTTTAACTTTATTATCAAATACAAAAGTTGATAACGGAGTTGTAAAGTACTCTTCTACAACATTTCCGACACCCCTGCCACCTTCTTCTAAATTCATTAAAACCTTATCATATAATTTAGTCTTAACATTTTCATCTGCAAATTCAATCCGAATATTTTTTGTCTGATAAATGGTTGTACATATCTTTTTTAACTGGGCTTCTAATATCTGCTTTGCTGCTTCAGGCTGAATAAAATTAAAAACTATTAAGTTCTTTCCTATCCTATTTAATACTTCAGGCTTACCTCTGTCTAAAAAATATTCCTGTATTCCTTTTGTTACTATTTCATTTACCTTTTCATAAGGCATATCAATATCAACTACTCTTTTTTTAACACCTGCAACATCTTTATATATTCTAAGATTACTTGTAAACACTATTAAGCATTCAGAAAAATAAACTGTATTTCCTTGCCCATCTGTCATCCTTCCATCTTCAAGAATTTGTAAAAATTTATCCCATATCGTAGGTGATGCTTTTTCCACCTCATCAAATAGTAACAACGAAAACGGATGTTCTCTTATTGTATTAGTCAATTGTCCACCGGCTTCATATCCTACATATCCCGGAGGTGCTCCAAACAGCTTCTGTGCCGCATGACTTTCTGAATATTCACTCATATCAAATCTTCTACATGCACTTTCATCTCCAAACAATAATTCTGCAATTGCTTTTGCTAATTCCGTCTTTCCAGTTCCTGTAGGTCCTGCAAAAAATAATATTCCCTTAGGTTTCGATGTTGATGAATGCTGCAAACCCGAAAAACCTGTTTTTGCCCTTTTTATTATTGCAATACTTTTATCAACGGCTACATCCTGTCCCTTAACACGTTCTTTTATATTATTATTTTCCAGCTTTTCTCTTTCTATCTCATCCCACGGATTTTCTTTTATTCCATATTTATATAGAGATACCACATCTTTTAAATGTTTATAATCAAAATGCTGTTGTATTTTTAATTCCCTTATTCCTCTCAAATCTAAAATACGCATTCCTTCTGTCATATCAATAAACTGCTTAATAACTTCGTCTGAATTATTAATCTCATCAATAAATTTTTCCCTATAATATTCTATATATGCTGCTCTGATATGTTTATCAGGTAAAGCAATAATAATATTTTTCACATACGGATTATCTATATAAAACCATGTTGGAATATCATTTATCTTATCTGCAATCAAAATCAACATATTTTGTCTGACAATACCATCATCACAATAATTACTTTTAGCATTCATTATTGCATAAAGTAAATTAGTAAATATTGCCCGTTCCTGCTCAGCCATGTGTGTCGGCTCTGCTAAAACTCTTGAAGCAAAATTTACACAGAACAGAGTAGGTACTCTGTTTTCTATTATAGTATCCTTAATTATCTCAGTTGATTTTAAAGCATCTACTGCTATATTGTTGCTTATCTGCCCATCTGCTCTTGTCATTTCACAATTTTCTCTATATTCCTTAAACTGTTGCAGAAAATCATCATCTCCTATTAAATCAGCCATAGAATCAAATACATCAACAACCTCTGATTGTTTTTGCCTGTTATAAAATCCATTGATTATATCAAAAAAACAAATTCTATACCCTCTTTTACTATAAAATTCATATATGTATTGATTTAAATCACAAAAATCATCACAATTGTTCATTTCACTATCATAGAAAGGATATTCATCTTATATATTTCCTTCTAAAATAAGACAACTCTTTATACTGCTAAAACAATCCAACTCCCTTATCCATTTAGGTATCTTCATAGTGAACTCTCCTTTCTTACTTCATCATTATTATGTATTCCAACTGATATTAAATTATTTTCATAATAAAAATTTTCAATAATTCTTCCATTTTTCATATAATCCATATATAATTCTTTATATTTTTCATTACACCAGATAATTTTTTGATTACCTGATGCTATCAAAGCCGTTTGATTATCATTTAACGAGTCAATATATTCCCCACTTATTACCAATGCAGCTTTCTTAATACAGTTTTTTATACTATCGTTATTGTCTATTTCTTCTAATGTATATCCTGTAAAAATCAAAATATCTTTAGTCTTTTTTCTTATTTCATCCAATAATATTGAAAGTTCTTCTATCTGACAAAACGGTTCACCACCTGTAATAGTAATTCCATCCACCTGCTCATCTATAGACGCTACTAATTTCAAAATCTGTTTAACCGATATATCTTTCTTTTTATCAAATTTCCATAATTCAGGACTGGCACAATTAGGACACCTTTTATAACAGCCGATAGTCCATATTACAATTCTTTTTCCTGGTCCAAGAGATTGAACCGGATATAAAATTCTATCTATTTGCAAATTTTCACCTCAAAATCCTGATCTGCCATTGTTACTATGTCTCCATCTTTGATTTCTTCTTTTTTATTTGGAAATATTCGCCTTTTATTTATATATGTAAAGTTTCTGCTATGATTATCCTCTATAAATACACCATTTTCTGAAACATCAATTATTGCATGTTTACCTCCTACATATTGTAAATTCCAAAAATACTCATTTTCACAATCACCATATGCTCCGATTACATGTATGCCTTTTTTAAGATTTATTTTCATCCCATCAGATTTATTGATTAATTGAATTAAATTATTCTCTTCATTAGTCGTTGCTTCTTTTAACTCTAGCTGGTCATTTTGGTATATTTTATCTGTTATCTCCCTTCTGACTGAATCTTCTGCAAGTCTCTTAATAGCATCACTTCCACATATTGGACACTCTTTTACCTTTTCTTTTTCATCTTTGACTGTTACATGATTTCCACAAACAGGACATATTTTATATAGCCTTATATTACCTGAATTTGTAATATCTTCATCTTCTATTACTTCCACAGGAACTAATGATAAATCCACTTTGCATTGGTTACATACAAGATTGTTTACAGGAATCATTTTCTTACATTCAGGGCATATTCTTACTTGCATATTATCTCCATTCCGCTGTTAAACTTTAAATATCAAGATACATTTGTTTTTTACCATATCTTTCATAATACCCTTGTGCAGCATTACTTTTTCCAAATCCGGTATTACGAATTCTCTTCCTTACCATCTGCACATTGTCATCAACATAACCTTTTACAGAAATATTCACCGCAGATTCAGCTGATATTGGTGCACAATTTTCATATGTTATACTAATTTTTCTTTTTTCAAGTTCTTTTTTTATTTCAGGATATAATGTACAAAAAGCTCCCTGTTGTATTACCTGTTGTTGTTTTTCTTCTTGTGTTGGCTCTTTATCACCAATTCCAACGACCTGAAACATAACTGCATTATTGCCAACTGATGCACACACTTTATTTTCTTTATTATCAAATATTATCTTTGATACTTCATTCTGATTATCTAAATTTAATGTTTTAATATCCTTGTAACCATATTCTTCCATTACTTCTGTTATTATTTTTTGCACATAAAGTTTTTCTTCTAAAGCAGCTACTTTTTCCTGAAGATTATTTTTTATTTCTTCCAGTTCTTCGATACTCTTATTTAAATTTATATCTACACCCAATATATTTTTTAAGGCATCACACTCGTATAATAATTTCTCACGATAATTATTTTTAATTACTTTATCTGAAATTGTTTCAGCAATACTTTTTTCTAATATATGAAAATACATAACCATTTCATTTAATATATGTTCTCTTGCAGTAACTGAATAATCTTCTTTTTTATTAATCTGTACTAATTCTTCTTGAATTATTTTAATGATTTTTTCATCATGCTTTGTCAATATATTCATATTTCTAATACTATTAATTTCATTTGATATATTTTCGATAATAACTAATTCCTTAATAGATAAATTCTCATCTACAGATACATTTTTATTTACTTCATTTTTATTATCCTCATTAACAATATCTCTATAAACTCTTGTCTTTAATGCATCCTTTCTTTGTCCTGCTAATTTTTCAGCTCTTTTATATTCATTTATTCTATCTTCCTTTATCTTCTGCTGCTTTTTATATTCTTCTAAACGCTTTCTTTCCTCTTCTTTTCTTATGTCATTTTGTATTTGTACAATCTTATCAAGGTGTTTGGATAATTCTTTAATTAAATCCTGTTTTACTTTTGGCAACAGCCTTATTACATCACAAATCATTTTATTTAATTCAATTTCACTTTTCTGTTCCAAATCATCTTTAGACAATTTTGTATTTTCTAATTTGCTAATAATACTCTTTGTTGTACTATGTATTATTGATATTTCATTACTAACTTCATCAGAGTTAAACTTAATTCTTACATCTATACTTTCTGCATACTGTTTCACCCATAATTTTTCATTTTCAATATCTATATTCATACTGTCAATTTGCTGGCTGTAATATGCTTCTTTTCCTATCTTTTGTATTAATTGTCTATTTTTCTTTATTATCTCCGGGTCACAGGTTATTGACATTAATTTTGGTTCACTCATTTTTCCCTTCTTCATCCTATTTATTTTTGTTATTTCCAAATAAACTTTTTATCATAAAATAAATTCCCATTAAGACAATAATACAGGCTGCAATTTCACTAAAAGATGATAATGTTATATCAACTACATTAAATACCCCACCATATTGATAATCTAATAAACATAAAAATATAACTAACACTATTGAAGATGTAATTGCCTTTGTAATACATTTTCCCAGATACGATTCTTTTAATCCTGCAAGTATATATGTATTGACATAATTATCTTTTTTTATTCCCGTCAACAGACTAACTATACTTAATGGCGTATAGATAATACTCACTCCTGTTATCAGACATTCAATGCAATATATACTCCATTTAAAAATAATATTATCTTCTATTAAGTTCATTAAAAATCCATATACAAATACCGATATCATTACTATTACAAGTCTGCTTGAAATCATTCCTGCAAATCCTACATTTTCAAATTTAATTGAATCCGTTATCATACTTATTAAAAAAACTAATGTCACCAGTTGTGCAAAATCTAATGCAAACATAGCTATATCATTTGAAATATAAGTCTTTATTGTTTCATACTTTTGTATTTCTGCTAAAAATGGAATCTTTAAATTCAGAAAATTCATATCTGAATCAGAAAATCCAAATATTGTAACAATCATCAAATATATAACTATTGATGTCATACAATTATTTAATATTTGATTACCTTTATTTTTCTCTCCTGTTAAATTGCATAAAAATCCAAATAATGCAACTAATACCACAATACATCCTATTAAATTTCCTATCATCAGTTTATATACCTTCTAAAAGTGTTAATTATTTTATATCACCGGATAACCATGTATGATATACATTCTCTGTATTAACAATGTTTATAGAACATCAGCTAAGTTCCATGAGTATAACCTTTTTTTCAAATCCTAACCATTCAAATAATCCTTTAATAAAGGTCGTTTCAGGTTCAAGCTCACCTAACAATTTCATGTAATATACAATATCACCATCAAGTGATTCTAATATATTTCCATTTGCTTCATAAAATGCTGCTGCAATTAACATATCCGGTGTCTTTGTATATACAACTTTATCCTTTAATCTTCCACTTCTTACAGAAAAATATTTATTATATAAATTATCATATAATAATAAAAACATATTATTATATTCCTCATCTGTACCAGAATTAATTGCAATTCCAATTATTGATTCTTTAAATAAAGTTATCTGTTTATCATTCAAATCATTTAAAAATAATCTCGCACATATATTTAATAAATCTTCTTCTGTTGAACTTCCATTATTGAAAATCTCTATTGCTTCTCTGCGACAATCTAATATGTTGTCTATGACATCTATATAATCATCACTTTTATTTTGAAAATTTTGTATTTGCTGTTCTAATGGAACATCCATTACAAATGAAAATTTCAATCGTTCTTTAACTGATAATCTGTCCTTATTCTGTTCACTTATAATTTTTATTTCATTAAGTGTTACGTTACTTTCTATATAATCATAAATATCCTGCATATCATAATCTGAAAAAAACAGCTTAATAACCATTCTTATCTGCTCTATTCTATTATTCTCCATATATATCCTCCTTAATGGGATAAATAACCAATGGTTAGTAAATTATATTTTTTACATATTTATAAATATTTTTGCATATCTAGATATTATATACACAAATTATTAATATTCAGATGTAAACCTGACATGCCATAATCCCATTTTTTTCGCTATTTTACAAGTTATTTGCACTTATATAAGTGCAATTTCATATTACATCCTACTCATAATAAAGTCAATACTTTTTATTAATAGCAAATATTATTTTCTATTTAGCACGACTAAAACAAAACTGAATGGAGATTGTTATGAATATAGAATACGAACAGGCTTTTGGTAAAAATATAAGAAAAATCAGAAAAAGCAAAAAACTTACACAAGATCAGCTTGCTGCTCAACTACAAATTAAAGGTTGTGATATAACCCGAAGCGCAATGGCTAAAATAGAAGTTGGACAAAGGCATCTTTATCCCGATGAAATACGCCTTCTTAAAGAATTACTAAATGTAAGTTTTGATGAAATGTTTTATTTTTCTAATGATAAACATATATCTAATAAAAAATAATCTTCATCCCTATCATCCCCTTTACAATGGTCTTACTCTGTTAATTTATAATAGAATTATATTAGTCGCTATTTATGTAAAATTTAATATAAGTATTGCTGATAAATAAAATAAAAAGTATCCCCTATAAATGGATTATAACTAATCCAAAAATCAGGCGGTAAAAGATTATCTCTTACCGCCTGTCCTTATGATTAAAATATGTTTATATTATCCTATATAGACGAAATCCACTGTTTCATTATTTATTTTACATAAACCATAATTTATAAGAGAAACTCCGCCATCACAACATTACTGATATCAACACCTCTGTCAGTAAGCTTTATCCTGTCTTCATTATCTGTTAATAAACCATTACAGACATTTTCTTTAATAACATTACCATAGACATCATAAATATTCTTTGAAAATGTTCTCTCAAATTCACTCTTGCTTATTCCAGCTATCTTTCTTAATCCAAGAAACATAAATTCTTCCATTCTGTCATTTAATGATAGTTTCTGGATATCAGTCCATATGCTGCGTTCTAATATATTGTCTTTTGGCATATCTTCTGTATTCGTGTTTTCTGATATCGCTGTATCTATATCTGCTTCATTATTAACCATTATACTATTATCAATATTCTTCTGTTTTCCCTTACTAACCTGTTCTTTATCTAATTGTAAATATTTAAAGCCTGCAATATAACTACACTCGCTATATAAGCTGTTACAATCTTTTATATATTTATTAATATCCGTTATATTAGTATGTCTGATTTCTTCAAAGAGTGAAGCTGCTCCTATTCCGAATCCAAGATAATCTGTTCTTTCCCAATATGAAAGATTGTGCTTACATTCATAACCTGGCTGTGCATAATTGGATATCTCATAATGAATATATCCTGCCTTATCAAGCATATCTTCAGTATCATAATACATCTTTCTTTCTACATCCTCATCCGGCAAATCTGGATAATCCGTATCAAGCCTTTCATACAACGGAGTTTCCTCTTCTACTATAAGACTGTACGCCGATATATGCTCAACATTACATTCAAGCACCCTTTCAACAGTTCTCTTATAACTTTCCATAGTCTGCCCCGGAAGGGCTGACATTATATCGACATTGATATTATCAAATCCTGCTTTTCTTGCTATATCAAGGCTTTCCTCAAACTTTTCAAATGTGTGTATCCTGCCAAGCATCT
Source organism: uncultured Eubacterium sp. (assembly GCA_900545725.1). Lineage (GTDB taxonomy): Bacteria > Bacillota > Clostridia > Lachnospirales > Lachnospiraceae > Lachnospira. The sequence goes on along the minus strand of URAI01000019.1, from coordinate 17,169 downwards.
TTAATTCCGCATTATCTGCCGACTGTAAGCCAAAACTTATTCTGTTAATACCACATTTTCTATAAATATCCGCCTTGCATACATCTAATGTCCCCGGATTACATTCTATCGTAATCTCTGCATCCTCTGAAATATCAAAATTATCATGTAGACATTCCATTATATCCTTTATATACTCCGGTGCAATCACCGATGGTGTTCCTCCACCGAAAAATATAGTCTTTACCCTGTACTTATCCAGTTTTTTCCTATACAATCCGGCTGTGATATTTATTTCACAAAGTAAAGCCTTAACATATTCCTTTCTGGTCGTATCATCTGCCAGCGCTGATAAGAAGTCACAATATACACACTTGTGCATACAAAATGGAATATGAACATATATCCCCAGATTCTTATATTCTTCTTTATCAGAGTCCTGAAATCTACTTTTCAATCTTTCCATATATCTTCTAACACCTGCCATCTTTTTTGAGGGATAAATGTAAATTAGGAATGGCAAAATATTAAGTTTGATTTTTATGTTATACGGTAATCGCTTAGTACTTCTTAGAGGTACTTAGCTATTATCCGTCTAAATAAAAATCATACTTAATATTCTGCCATTCCTTATATTTATACCCCCAATTTATAATCTACTCTTCATCAAGTTTTAATACGCTCATAAATGCCTTCTGTGGTATCTCTACATTACCAATCTGACGCATTCTCTTCTTTCCTTCCTTCTGCTTTTCAAGGAGCTTCTTCTTTCTTGAGATATCACCGCCATAACACTTTGCCAGAACATCTTTTCTAAGTGCTTTAACTGTCTCTCTTGCGATAACCCTGCTTCCTATTGCCGCCTGAATAGGTATCTCAAACATCTGTCTTGGAATCTCTTTTTTGAGCTTCTCACACATCTTTCTTCCACGCTCTTCGGCATTTCCCTCAAATACAATAAATGAAAGCGCATCGACTTCTTCTTTATTGATGAGAATATCGAGCTTAACCAGCTTAGACCTCTCATAGCCCTTCATTTCATAATCAAATGAAGCATAACCTCTTGAACGTGATTTTAAAGCATCAAAGAAATCATAGATAATCTCATTAAGAGGAAGGTCGTATTTTAATAATGCCCTTGTCTGCTCTATATATTCCATTCCATTATATACACCACGTCTTTCCTGACACAGCTTCATAATAGAGCCTACAAATTCTGTTGTCACCATAATCTCTGCACTTACCATCGGTTCTTCCATATATTCTATCTCTGATGGATCAGGCATATTCGACGGATTGGTAAGGTCTATAACATCACCATTCGTCTTATGCACCTTATATATAACACCCGGTGCCGTTGTAACAAGGTCAAGATTATATTCTCTTTCAAGCCTCTCCTGAATAATCTCAAGATGTAAAAGTCCTAAGAAACCACATCTGAAACCAAAACCTAAGGCTATTGATGTTTCCGGTTCAAACTGGAGTGATGCATCATTTAGCTGTAATTTTTCAAGTGCATCCCTAAGGTCAGGATACTTTGCGCCATCTGCCGGATATAATCCGCAATATACCATAGGATTAACCTTCTTATAACCCGGAAGCGGCTCTGCACATGGTCTGTCATTATCCGTTACGGTATCACCGACTCTTGTATCTCTTACATTCTTAATACTTGCCGTAATATATCCTACCATGCCTGCCGTAAGTTCATCACATGGAATAAACTGTCCTGCACCGAAGTATCCCACTTCAACAACTTCTTCAACAGCACCTGTTGCCATCATTCTTATCTTAGTGCCTTTTTTAACTGTTCCTTCCTTTACACGACAGAATATAATAACACCCTTATATGCATCATATAATGAGTCAAATATAAGTGCTTTAAGAGGTGCTGTCTCGTCTCCTGTCGGTGCAGGAATCTTAGTTACTATCTGCTCTAATACCTCTTCTATATTAATACCGTTCTTTGCTGAAATTCTCGGTGCATCCTGCGCTTCTATGCCAATTACATCTTCTATCTCATCTATAACTCTCTGCGGTTCAGCACTTGGAAGGTCAATCTTATTAATCACAGGGAATACATCAAGGTCATGGTCAAGTGCAAGATATACATTGGCAAGAGTCTGTGCTTCTATACCCTGTGCCGCATCTACTACAAGTATAGCTCCATCACAGGCCGCAAGTGCTCTTGACACCTCATAATTAAAGTCCACATGCCCTGGAGTATCAATAAGATTGAATATATACTCTTCTCCATCATTAGCTTTGTATACAGTTCTTACCGTCTGAGCCTTAATAGTTATTCCTCTTTCTCTTTCAAGATCCATATTATCAAGCACCTGTTCCTGCATCTCCCTGCTTGTAAGAAGACCCGTCTTTTCAATAATACGGTCTGCAAGCGTTGATTTGCCATGGTCAATATGTGCTATAATGCAGAAATTTCTTATATTCTTCTGATTTATCTTTGACATTTTTATCTCCTTTTTGAATATCATTGTTTAATTAATCGCAAGCAATCCCTTTGAAATATCATTATATATAATATACGCAAAAACAATTATTACTATAAATAATATTATAGCAATTATCTTATCCCATCTCAAATGTCTTTTTCTTTTTCTCTTTTTATTATCTTTAACCGGAACTCTTCGCGTTGCCATCTCAATCCTCATTCCTAAATATCTTTACAGTTATATTTTATATAAAATCAATAACTTATGTATGACAATATTTCTATTTTCCCTAACATACTAAAAAAAGTCAAGCAAAATGTTATCTAAATTTATACATTTTAATATTTTTACATTATCAATGAATGATACATTTTAATTCTGACATCCATATCATAAAATATTAAATATAAATCCAGCATAACACAATGCCTGACTTTAATTCTATATAGCTTTAATCATTTCCTTTTTTAGTCTTTTGATTATTTTCTTCTCTAAACGTGATATATAAGATTGTGAAATTCCTAACATATCCGCAACTTCTTTCTGGGTCTTTTCTTCCCCATCGATGGAACTTAATCCATATCTTAAGTCTACAATTATCCTTTCCCTTTCTGATAATTTCTGAATTGCTTTTCCAAGCATTTTTCTTTCTACTTCATTTTCAATATCTTTATATATTATATCCTCATCTGTTCCCAATATATCCGACAGTAAAAGCTCATTTCCATCCCAGTCCACATTAAGCGGTTCATCGATGGATACCTCTGCCTTTGTCTTGCTGTTTCTTCTAAGATACATAAGTATCTCATTTTCTATACATCTTGATGCATATGTCGCAAGTTTGATATTCTTATCGGGATTATATGAATTGATTGCCTTTATAAGCCCTATCGTTCCAATGGATATAAGATCCTCAACTCCGACTCCGGTATTATCAAATTTCTTTGCTATATATACTACAAGCCGTAAATTATGCTCGATAAGCGATGTTTTTACCTGCTGGTCTCTCTCCCCTCCAAGACCTGCTATCGCCTGAGCTTCTTCTTCTGCTTCCAATGGTACCGGAAGTACATCCGTTCCCCCTATATAGTGGACATCTCCCTGCTTCAAAACCATCAGATTCTTAAATGTCGGTACAACCTTAAACTGAAAACGTTCCGGAACCGATACTTTGATAACCATGCTGCCTCCTAATAATTCCCCATTTTTGGACAATTCTCCTGTAATACTCTGATAAAAACAAATAGCATAATTGCTATTTCTACCAGCTGCTTAAGCTATCTGTTCTGCCCACTACAGATAACCTTATACTTTAGCAAAAGCAGAATTAACAAGTGCGGTATATTCTCCATCCGAAGACAGCTTTCCATCTGATAATCCTACCAATGCCTCTTTAATGGTCTTTTTTTCTTTTCCATAGTATATGTACATAATATCCACAGTAATTACCTCCATCAGCCCATGTTCACACCCCAGTGAATTGAATGGTACAAGATGGTATTTTACCCTGGTATAATCATTTATTTTATCAAGAATGTCATAAAATTCTTTTTTCTCAGCCACCGATACCGGCTTATGAAATACCGGATCTATCAACACATTTCCCGTGTCAATATACCCTGACATTTCTATTTCCATGCCGCTTATAACACATGTAAGACGGCACTTACATGAACTGTAAGTCTTAACTTTAATCAATTGTAAATATATTAAAATAACTAAAATCCCCGATATTAATACAAATATAATCAACCGGTTATCACGAACGGCAATATGCTTTATCACCCATCCTGCATATGTATAATAGTATAATACATGTATCGCTCCCCCAAGCGTTAATGTAACTGCATACAGTATGCTGATACCTTTTATAACATCCTTTATTTCACCTCTCCCTGCACATATTCTTATCATTCCATAACTAACTAAAATATATGTACATATATTAACAAACCATCTGATGTTTACCGGCATGATAACTGCAATAACAGACCATATTGCTCCAAAAGTGGCGGAACAGAATATCTTTAAATATGTGGCAGCATATCCACAGATACGGTTTACAATAATCATTATAATCAGGTCCATTATTAAGTTAATGCCAAATAAAACATCCAAATATATCTCTACTTACCCATCACCTCCTGACAACAATTATTATATATTCTTATATATGCAGATTTTGTCACAATAGCAAGGCTGTAATAATTTTCTTTTATAATCATAAAATCAAGCATGTTATTATAACATTCTTTGGTTTTCTGCAAATGTACCAATCTTTTTTACCACATAAATAAAAAGTGCCGGAAGTCTTTCACTCCGGCACCTTTTATTTATATGTATCATAATTAACCATCTTAAATATTAAATTATAATATTATATTCTATTATTAATTACTTATTTCTCTGAAGGAACGTAGGGATTGTAATTCCTTTTTCCTTGACATTACTTGTTATTGTTCCTGTCGGTTTAAAACCTGAAAGTGGAACAGCTTCTTTAGGCTGTTCAACATTCTGTGACTCTGTATGTGCATCATTATTCTCTGATGTAAGCTGCTGCTGTAATGGAATACCGGAATATGCATACGCCGGCTTAACTGACTTAGGCTGTGTCTGCGCCTTAGCACTAAAGCCTGCCATGGCATTATTGATATTACCATCTTCAAGCCCTGTTGCAATAACTGTTATTGTAGCACTGTCTGTTGCATTCTCATCATACATGGCACCAAAGATAATATTGGCATCATCACCTGCAAGTTCCTGAACGTAGCTTGCTGCTTCATTAGCTTCAATAAGGCTTATATCACCTGAAATATTAATAATTACATGTGAAGCACCCTCGATTGTAGTCTCAAGAAGAGGACTTGTAACAGCCTGTTTAACAGCTTCGACAGCCTTATCATCTCCTGTAGCACTACCAATACCGATATGGGCAACACCCTTATTAATCATAACAGTCTTAACATCGGCAAAGTCCAGATTGATAAGACCTGGAACATTAATAAGGTCTGTAATTCCCTGTACAGCCTGCTGTAACACTTCATCAGCCTTCTTAAGTGCATCAGGCATTGTTGTTCTTCTGTCAACAATCTCAAGAAGCTTATCATTAGGAATTACAATAAGTGTATCAACATTCTCCTTGAGCTTCTCAATACCTGCAATAGCATTGGTCATTCTTGTTTTAGCCTCGAATTTGAAAGGCTTAGTAACAACACCAACTGTAAGTATTCCCATCTCCTTAGAAATCTTGGCAACAACCGGTGCTGCACCTGTTCCGGTTCCGCCGCCCATACCACATGTAACAAATACCATGTCAGCGCCCTTAATAGCCTGTGTAAGTTCGTCTATGTTCTCTTCTGCCGCCTTTTCTCCAATCTCAGGCTGTGCCCCTGCACCAAGTCCCTTTGTCAGCTTTTCTCCAATCTGAATAGCTGTTGGTGCCTTACATAACTTAAGAGCCTGTCCATCTGTATTAATTCCAATAAACTCAACTCCACCGATATTCTCATCTATCATTCTATTAACTGCATTATTACCAGCTCCACCAACACCAACAACAATAATCTTAGCTGATGATTCTGATTCGTTTGTCATAATCTCTAACAAGGGTTTTGCCTCCTTCAACCTTTACATTTTACACTAAATATTATAATATAATTTTTATATCGAATTTTCAATACTTTTTTATCATTTTACAGATTAATTATTTTTTTTAAAGATAATTGACGATGAATTTCCATCATAATTATCCATATATAACGTTCCCTTTAAGCCTGTAAGTTTATTATACATCTGTTTAAGTGTATACAGCTTGTCCATACATTCCTCACTGCTTCCAAGTATGACCTTGACATCTCCAACATATAATGTGACATTATAAGATGAATCGAAGTATACCTTATCAACATCAAGGTCATATTTATCAAATGCCTGTGTTATCTCAAGTATTCTTGAAAAGACATTATCACTCCCGACCTCCAGCTTAGAATCAAGCACGATGGACTTAAATGACAATCCGGCAATCTCAGGTACTCCCGAATATTTTTCCGATGAACTCTCAACTACTATTCCATCCCTGTCAAAATACATATAACAGCCCATATAACTTATATATCCGATTATCGGTTTCTCATACACAATTACATTTATTTTATCTGGCCACTGCACTTCAACATCATATTTCTGGATAAATGGTATAGACTTACTTTTATCTCCAAATATCATATATAAAAGTGCATTGGGATTAGCAGTTCCAAATATATATTCATCCATCTGTTCTTCAGTATAATGCTTATTACCGGAATAATTAATCTGCACAACCCTAAAACCAAAATATACTACGGTCTCTGCAGCTACAAGCACTAATCCGGCAATAACCAGAAATACCTTCCAATTAAATTTCTTTTTTTTATTTTTCACTTGTTTTCCCATCTTATATCTGCTCCAAGTTTTTTTAAATTACCACATAAATCAGCATATCCACGCATTATATATCCGGCATTATCAATAACAGTCCTGCCATCAGCTCCTATCCCTGCTATAACAAGAGCCGCACTGCCTCTTAAATCATGTGCATTAACATATACGCCTTTTAATCTGCTTATACCTCTGATTACAGCCCGTTCTCCATCTGTTATTATATCTGCCCCCATTTTAACAAGCTCATATACTGTTTTAAATCTGTCTTCATATATATCTTCATATATAACAGATGTCCCCTCCGCTACACTTAAGACGCTAAGTGTTATCGACTGCATATCCGTCGGAAATCCGGGATACGGTGCTGTCCTTATATAATTAATGGCAGCAGGTCTGTTATACATACTCACATATATACCGGTATCACATTCTTTAAAACATGCTCCCATTCCTGTATATACGTCCATAAATCCTCTTAAATCTTTAAAATGACAATTATTTAACAGCACTTCACCTGTACACATCGTCACCGCAGCCACATACGTTCCTGCCACTATTCTGTCAACAGCTATATTATATTCTGCCTCATGCAGCTTATCAACACCATTTATTATAATAGTATCCGTCCCTGCACCCCTTATATCAGCACCTGCCATACAAAGATAACTGCATAACTGTACAATATCCGGTTCTTTTGCCGCATTGTGTATTACAGTCTGACCTGCAAGAAATACAGATGCCATTATTATATTTTCCGTAGCTCCCACACTTGGCAGCCTGAAAAACACTTCTGAACTCCTAAGCCTTCCCTCCACTTCTGTATATCCGTCAGAAAGACTCCATTGTGCCCCAAGGCATTTAAGTGCATTAAGATGTATATCTATAGGTCTTTTACCTATATCACAGCCACCCGGACGAGCAATCTTAACATATGAAAATCTTGCAAGAAGCGGACCTATAAGAATAGAGGAAGCCCTAAGTGTGCCACTTATGCTTCCTGGTATAATCCTATTCACAGCATTTTCTGTATCAATATATATGCTGCCATTTTCTCTTTTAACTGTACATCCAAGATATTTAAGAATATTCTCCATCCGTCTTACATCCTCTATATCAGGACAATTGTGTATTACTGTTACAGTCCTATTAAGAATAGATGCCGCCATAACAGGCAGAATAGAGTTCTTTGCACCCTCAATATCCACACATCCGTAAAGCCTTTTACCACCGTTTATACCGATTCTACACAAAACAGTTCTCCCGGACGTTACTATATATTATTATATGTGTGGTACGATTAAGTGTTACTATTTTCATATAAATTCATGAATATCTATCTTTCAAGCTTTATCTTACTTGAAATATTAAGAACCATTCCTACTTCACACAAAAGTATAACCATTGATGTACCACCATAGCTTATAAATGGAAGTGATACACCTGTATTAGGTATAAAATTAGTTACAACTGCAATATTTAATATAACCTGTATTGCAATATGTGCAAATACTCCAACCGATAGCATTGAACCGAACAGATCCGGTGCATTACGTGATACATGTATAATTCTCCATAACATTAGCATGAATACAAGAATTATACATACAGCTCCGAAAAGTCCCAGTTCCTCGCATATAATTGAAAATATCATATCATTTTGTGATTCAGGAATAAATCCAAGCTTCTGAAGGCTCTTTCCAAGTCCCTTGCCAAATAATCCGCCTGAACCGATTGCGTATAGAGCCTGAACTGTCTGGTAACCCGTTCCACTTGCATACTTTTCAGGATCTAACCATACCATAAGTCTGTTGAATCTGAAATCATTCTTAGCTTCTGCAATGTGAACCATCTCAGAAAGCTTATTATATGCAAATACTCCCACAGCACCCGCTGCTGCCGCAAGTGCCACATATATCTTATATCCCGGATATGCCACAAAAGTCATAATACAAGGTATTAAAAATACAATAATGGCACTGCTTAAATTATTGGAAATAACAAATACAAGCAGAGCAAATAAACCTCCCGTTACGGCTATAACAAGCAGTACATATCTGAACTTATGCATTTTTTTGCCATATGAACATATAAGCACCGCCGTTACTATTATTACAACAACCTTTACAACATCCGCAGGCTGCACACCGATTCCTAAGAATCTTATCCATCTTTTTGCACCATTTACAACTGAACCAAATGGTATTAATGCAAACATTATGATTATACCAAATGCCATTACCCATTTCCAGATACGCTGCCAGAAGTGATAATCAAACTTATATGTAATATACATTCCGGCAAAACCTATCAGGGTATATGTTAGCTGCTTATAAAAATAATATTCTGACGAACCGTAATTCATCTGTGCCGTATATGAACTGGTACTGTATATCATCACAATACCAAATGCCGCAAGAAAGATGGTAATAAATAACAGACTGTAATCAAAATACACTCTCTTTACTTCTTTTTTTACTTTTCTTCTTCCCATACATCTCCGCCTTTAAAGAGCATTTACATATTCCTTAAACATTCTGCCTCTTTGTTCATAATTATCAAACATTCCCCAGCTTGCACATGCAGGCGAAAGTAACACTGCATCTCCCGGCTGCGCTTCTTTTGCACAAATATCAACAACTTCCTTCAATGAGTCTGCTTTAATAATATCTGTAAATCCATACTTTGCTGCTGTATCAGCTATCTTATCACTTGTCTGGCCTAAAAGTACAAGTTTTTTAACTCTCCCCTTAAAGGCCTTTACATATAAATCAAATTCCGAACCCTTATCATAACCTCCGCCAATAAGTATTGTAGGTCTTGACATTGCCTCTATTGCCTTAACCGCTGCCTCCGGATTAGTTCCCTTAGAATCATTATAATACATAACACCATTCTTAGTAGCTACATATTCTATTCTATGCTCAACAGCCTTAAATCCCTTGATAACACTTACAATAGTCTCATCAGGTATACCTAAAGCTTTAGTAATACATATCGCCGCCATGACATTTTCATAATTATGTGTACCGATAAGATTCATATCTTTTACATTAAGTATGTCTGTCTGTGTCATACCGTCTGTATACTTAATCATCTCACCATCCATAAATGCTCCGATATCCGGCTTATTAATTCTTCCAAACCAGACAACCTCTGCACTGCACTGCTTGCCAAATTCTCTTAATATCTCATCATCATAATTAAGCACACATACATCCTTACGGTTCTGGTTATAGCTTATCATTTCCTTTGTATGCGCATAACATTCCATTGTATGATGTCTGTTAAGATGGTCAGGGGTTATATTAAGTATCGCACTTACAACCGGATGGAACTTATGCACTGACTCTAACTGGAAGCTGCTTATCTCTGCAACTGTATATGACTTCTCTGATGTCCTTAATACTTCCTTAGTATAAGGATTACCTATATTACCTACTACAAATGTCTGTGCTTCGTAAGCCTTAACTATCTCTCCTACGAGTGCTGTAGTAGTTGTCTTTCCATTAGTTCCTGTAATGGCAACCACCCTGCCCTTATCAAAATTAAAAGCAAGCTCTATCTCTCCCCATACAGGAACGTTACATTCTTTAAACTTAAGTACGAGCTCACTGTCAATTGGAACTCCCGGACTAATCACAAGCAGGTCTGTATTTTCAACGATATTATCATCAAGCTTTCCAATTATAATCTGTGCCCTACTTCCATCAAGCTTCTTTTCTATATCGCTTTTATTAAGCTTTTCATTACTGTCATAAAGAATAACGCAAGCCCCTGCCCTGTTAAGAAGATTAACAGCTCCTATTCCGCTTATACCGGTACCTACTACCATTACATTTTTATTACTCAAATTCATATTTATCCTCATTTCCGGGCAGCTTAGTTACAAAGAGACGATTAAAGCTTAATAACTTTTTATCACAGTCCCATCCGCCATCTGCTTTTACCCAGAAGCAGACAGCCCATTATCTTCTTATTTTACTCTTTATCTGATGATATTTCAAGATATGGTAATATATTTTCATATAGTTCTTTAATAACAGGAGCAGCTATCGTTCCACCATAATATACCCCCTGTGGCTCATCTATAATACACATTGCTATGACTTTAGGATTATCCGTCGGTGCAAAGCCTATAAAGGAGGCAATATATTTTCCCGAACCTCTTGGAAGTTTCTGGGAAGTTGCTGTCTTACCGCCTATTGAAAATCCCTCTATATATGCCTTTTTTCCTCCACCTTCCTCTACGACCTGTCTTAAAATATCACGCATAGTATCACTTGTCTGGTTTAAAATGGCACTATACTGTGTATCATAAGCAAATTCCTGAACAGTATTTCCCAAATAATCTGATAGTTTCACCCCAAAATGCGGTGTTACCAGCTTTCCACCATTAACAATAGCTGCCGCAGCTCTTAACATCTGCATTGGCGTTATCTGAAAGGACTGACCAAAAGACATAGTTGCAAGCTCTACTTCTCCAACATTCTCTTGTTTATGTACAATAGCCGATGCCTCTCCTGCTATATCTATACCCGTCTTTTCAAGAAGTCCCAGTTTACCCATATATTTATAGAAATTATCTACTCCGACCCTGCGTCCCCACTCAATAAATGCCGGATTACACGAATTCATTACTGTCTGTGTAAATGTCTGCGTTCCATGTCCTGTCGTCTTGTGACATCTTATTCTTCTGTCTGCAACAATGGCATAACCTCCGCATGTAAATGAATCACTAAGCGAGGCTGCTCCTGTCTCAAGTGCTGCAGTTGCTGTTACCATTTTAAATATCGATCCAGGTTCATAGGTATCATTAATGCAGAAATTTCTCCACATATTATTTAGCAGATCCATTTTAGGCATGGAAAGCTGCGTATCTGTCAGGTTATAATTAAGCTGATATGGATTATTAAGGTCATATTCCGGTGCATTTACCATTGCCATAAGCTCGCCATTCTGTGGATTCATAACAATAACAGAGACACTTTTAGCCTGTTTTTCTTCTTTAGTCCTCTCTGCAAGCTGCTGTGCATATTTTTGTATATTATAATCTATGCTTATATAAAGATTTTTCCCCGGCTCCGGTTCATTTCTGTTCTCTTCGGCTCCCTGTATTTCAATTCCCCACGCATCGGTCAGCGTAAGTATCTGTCCGTTGTTTCCTGAAAGATATGTATCATATTTAGCTTCAAGCCCGACTATTCCCTGATTATCACTACCGGTAAAACCAAGCACTTTTGAGGCAAGTGTTGAAAATGGATAGTATCTTTTATAATCTTCATCAACCTTAACACCCTCAAGTTCATATCCTCTTATTCTGTCACCTGTCTCTTTATCAACATTAGATGCTATCTTTTCTATTGAAGTTACCTTTTCAACTCTTTTTAAAACATCATTTCTTTCTAACCCGAGTTCGTCTGCAAGAACCTCTGTAACTCTCTCTTTATCCTTTATCTGACTGTGGATTACAGAAATAGTACATACCGTCTTATTTGCAGCCAGTACAACTCCATTGGTGTCAAGTATATTTCCTCTTGAAGCCTTTATATTACGCTCACGTTCATGCAGATCCTGTGCCCTATTAAGGTAATATTCTGATTCAAATATCATTATAACCGAAAGCCTGCCAATAAGTGTTATAAGCACAATAAATACAAGTCCTGTGAGTATAACCGCCTTTTTTCTGTGCCTTGCAAAAATTTTCATATTATAAAAAGCCCCACCAACATATTAATATATATTATTAATATATCAGTGGGGTTATTCTTAATTATTCAATTTTTCATGCTTCACCCACATATGCTGCTGCGAGCTGCCGGTCAGCTCTGCCGGCTTTTTCATGTCAACAGTTCTGCCATTCCCTGCACAACGTTCATCTCATTATATACTACAATCTTACCTCAGATACCGTATAACAGTTCTTTGACTTTCTCTTAGAACAATATAACTGTTTATCTGCTTCCTGATATATCTTATCAAAAGACACATCACCATCTGTTACTATTACAGCTCCAATACTGACCGTGACATTATCATGCAGCTTCATATCAATTGCAACATTATGGACTTTTTCAAGTATACTGTCAGCAAGTTCATATACAACAGATGTTTTTTCTATACTATCCTGATATACTGCAAATTCATCTCCACCCATTCTCCCGGGAACAGCTTTATTAGCAAATATACCATTAATTATCTTTCCAACATTTCTTATTACAAGGTCTCCGACATTATGTCCATAATTATCATTAATTGACTTAAAATTATCAATATCAATCATATAAAAAGCACATGCTTCGGCTTTATTTCTCATTGAAAGCTTATTCTTAACATTTTTAACAAATGCCCCTCTGTTAAATACAGTACTTAAACTATCTTTTTCTGCTTTCTTTTCTTCATCTATATCCTTAACACAGCAAAGATATGTTATTATACCATTACTGTTCTTTATCTGTGATATAGAAAATCTCAGCCAGCTATAATGATTTTTCCTGTTAAGAATCCTTATCTCCGATTCCATCATATTCATAATATTATCAGCAAAATATGCTGAAATTATATCATAATCAAAGAACTTATCATACATATCATAATCATCAGTATAAACATACTCCCTCATGCGCTTTCTTAATTCCATAAGCTCCATCTCGCCCTGAACCTTAAATATATTACTAAAATCAAATAAATGTCCGGTATCAGAAAGGAACTTAGCAGAATTAGTATGAAAATCAAGCTCTATTATCTCTGCATATGCATTCTTTAATACATTAGAAAACTTCTCATTATACTGATTCCTTACTCTTTCATATTCATCTGACATATCACTTAATACAAGTACTTCACCCTCTGTCTTTCCATTAAAATTATGCAATGGAACTCTCTGTACGGTAAAGCTGTAATCCCTGCCAAAAAAGTTAAAAGAGTGCTGCTCATTACTAATCTTGGCATCATTATCTTTCCTGCTGTCTCTCTTAAGATTAAATTCCGAAAGGTTACGTCCAAGAATATCACCATCGACCATAAGATAGTCACTTATCCTGTTATTAACCTTGATAATCATGCCTTCCTTATTCGTTACGATAATTCCATATGGAATATCTTCCATAACCAGCTCAAATGCATGTCCTGTACTTTCTGCATGTCTGTCAATATATGCCATTCCATACAGACCTATAACTTCGTTATTATCATTCTTTAAAACATATCTTCTGACATGAAACATCTGGTAAGTTCCTTTATAGATAAGCAGTTCATCATCTTCAACGTCCATTTCATTATTAATGATATCCTTATCATCAATTCTATCCTCAAATTCAAACAGATATTGTGACTGTCTTGTCTTACCTATAACATCTTCCCTGGTTCTTCCAACTGCTTCCAGAAAAGTATCACTTACATGAGTATATTCCAGTGATATATTCTTTATCCATATAATATCACTACTGCATTGTAATATGTTATTAAGTAATATGCCCTCATTCATAATATATAATCCAATCCCATAATTTCAATACAGTTGCCTGTATATATTCACGATTTAAACGCTATCATTGTTAATAATAGTAATATTTATCTGTATTGTCAAGTATTTTAATTATACGATTTACATATATTGTCAGCCATAGATTATCAGTTATCAACCTCTATATGAACCGTCTGTTCATCTGAAGCTTCCGATGTATCGACCGGATCTGCCTGCACATCCTTATATACATTCATATATGGAAGCAGATCTGATAAAAGGTCATGCGATAATGTAAGCCCATCACCTGAAGTTCCTGATGTTCCGGTTGTACCGTCCGGCTCATCAATTATTACATATATTACAAACTTTGGATTATCAACAGGTGCAAATCCAATAAATGATATGAGCCACTTAAGAGCTGATCTTGGATTTTTCTCTGCTGTTCCAGTCTTTCCTCCAATTGAATATCCTGTAACGCAGGCTTTCATAGCAAGTCCGGAATCCACAGTCGATTTAAGATATCTCTTAAGATACTGTGATGTTGAACTTGTAACTGTCTGCTTTACAAGTGTTGCATCAAAAGATTTAACAACTTCTCCTGATGGCTTCTCAATCCGCTTAACAATATGAGGCTGATAGTAATTACCGCCATTAATAAGAGAACTGAAAGCTGCCGCCATCTGAATCATATTAACATTGACATTCTGTCCGAATGAATTGGTAGCAAGGTCGGTATCTGACATAGTAGAAGATTTCGTAAGACCTTCTTCTTCCCCTGGAAGGTCAATGCCAGTCTTACTGCCAAATCCAAACAATGACTGATAACCTGCAAATCTTACATTTCCAAGTCTGGCAGCAATCTGCATCATGGCAGGATTACATGACTGCATTAATGCCTGTTCAATAGAAATGTCACCATGCTTTCCAATTGTAGAGGCTACATGGCATTTGATTGTATATCCTCCTACTTCTTCATATCCATTACAATATAATATATCACCATCATGCACAACTCCCTCTTCAAGTCCAGCTGCTACTGTAAATGGCTTAAATGTAGAACCCGGTT
The DNA here is from genome assembly GCA_900545725.1 of uncultured Eubacterium sp. Lineage (GTDB taxonomy): Bacteria > Bacillota > Clostridia > Lachnospirales > Lachnospiraceae > Lachnospira. The sequence continues at coordinate 1,787 of URAI01000019.1, read as the reverse complement.
CATATATATTTGACACACAGTAATTCTTCCACGCTGAATATAATATATCAGATTTTTCCTGATCTGACATTGCCTCTATCTGTTCTTTTGTATACATTCCTTCAAGGCTTCTCGGATTATTAAGATCAAATACCGGTGTACTTGCCATTCCAAGAACCTCTCCATTATTAGGGTCCATAACAAGAACTGCTGTAGTCTTAGACGGGCTGATATCATTATACGCCTTAATTCTCTTTTCGATAATGCTCTGAACTCCATAATCTATAGTGGATATTATATTATTGCCATCCGTTGCATTCTTTGTAGTCTCTTTAACATCAAGATTATCATCGACGTAACTGTACGACACTCCATCAACACCTGACAATTCATCATCATAATAATATTCCAGTCCAAGTTCACCGCCATTAGCACTGCTTGCATAACCCACAACATTACATGCCAGTGTTGAAAATGGATACTTTCTTATATAAGAATCTTCAAACCATACGCCTTTGATGAACGGATTATTGGTTGTATCATTAAGCATATTTTTAAATTCTTCGACCTGTGCACCTGTAAGTCCCTTATATAACTGTTCATAACGGCTGTCCGGCTTAGTTGTAAGGAGATTTTCAAGCACCATACGGTTGATTCCTATATCTGAAAAGCATTTTTCAAGTGCCTGTATCGTAGGTTCTTTAAATCTATCATCAGATAACACAATCTTAGGATCAAATATAAGATTATATACTTTTTCACTATATGCAAGAACTGTACCATTACGATCCTGAATCTGTCCACGCTTATACGATAATTCTGTTGAAGTATATGACTGATGATCTAATACCGCTTTAGAATACTTATCACCGTCTTTATAATTAATCTCTGCAATTCTCCATATTAATATAAGTAAAAATGCAGCAACAATCGCAAAAGCGACGCTTAATCTCTTACTTACTCTTTTAAGCATCGCTTTCTTTACTCTGTATTTATTTTCTTTTCTTCTGCTCTTTCTTATATTATCTGTCCTCGTAGAATTATATGTTCTGTCGCGACCTGCATTGTTCCTCTGAGCTCTATGTCTGCCGTTATCTGTACCGGCTCTGTTATTTCTTGTTCTGTTTCTATTATTTCCGGTTCTTCCACGATTATTATTGTTCATAATTAATCCTCATTCTCTGACAATGTTAGCTTTAATTTATTTTATTAATCATTTGTTCTGTTCCGGAATATTCTGGTACTGCTTTACATATTCGCTCTCACCGGCATCATATGTAATCACCTGATTTCTATCAGGATATACCATCCCCAGTTCGTTAACTGCTGTATTTAAAATAGCATCATAATCAATACTTGCATTAATTTCCTGCTCTTTTTCATCATTAGAATTAGTAATCTTAGTAAGCTGCTGTTCTAATTTCGCAATATCAGAAGCACTATTCTTAACAGATGCCTGAAGATTAAGATACTGATAGCATACTGTAAACATTACTGCAACAACTCCTACTACAGCTATTGTATACAAAAAATTCATCTTATTTGCACGCTTTATCTTCTTTTCCTGTAATCTTCTCTGCTTTCTCTGTTCAACATACTCCTCAGGAGACATTGTCTCATTTGAAAACGGTTCTGCTACATGCAGCTTCCTTACTGTATTGCCATGTACATATGAATCCGTTCTTCTGGTATTGTCATACCTGACCACTCTGCTACGTTTACGCTGTACCATTACTAACCCTCCCACATTAACTGTGAACTCACAGTCGTTTACCTTTTTTCATATCTGTAAATATCATGTATATAAC
>URAI01000018.1 GCA_900545725.1 uncultured Eubacterium sp. | reverse complement strand
TAACATTAACATTAACATTAACATTAACATTAACATTAACATTAACATTAACATTTTAAATAGTTATGGTATCATTTTTATATATTAAGTATACCATCGTCAACGCCGTTTGTAAATATGTTTATTATAAATATTACACTATCAGTATATATTCTTTTCACAAAAACACACCACAACCATCGCCTCCAAAAATCACGAACGATTTCCAACCATAAGTTTACAGTCCTCACTAAAAACCTAAAAGGCAAACACCAACAGCCCAAGCAACAGTCATAGTGTATTCTAAATTTACTAACCTTATTTTTATAAAATCACTAATCCTTATTATTTATATCATCATATCCTCGTTACCACTCACTCACACGCTCCATCTATAACCACGGTCTTATTGCCGGCAGTTACGAAGAAGCTTTCACCAGCTTTGGCACCCTTTGAGTCAGCGCCAGCACTGATTTTAGCTGTGCCTGAGATAACAATAATAGATAAAAATGAAGATGTATCCACAGCAATTCTGGCTTGTCTGTACACATCGTACTTCTCACACTGGAAATACTTGCACCTTACAAGCAGTTTTCTGAAGAAATCCCCTTCAATTGAAACTGACATATCATTATCAACATATGTTCCTATACCTGTACCGGCAGCATCAGAATTAACTTCTGCCACTTTATCAGAGCTGGAAACAGACTGTGCAGTCTCCAAAATGATGTATTATTATCTAATGATACATCCCTGCTGGCTGTAATATAAGCCTCACCAACCGGTGGTATGTTCATATCTGTGAATGTATATTCACTATCTGATGTTGTATCCTCATAACTCTCAAATACATACGGCTCTGTATCCACAACATCAAGCTGTAACAGCCGGAAGTGTTCCACATGGTACAGCTTCATAAATAATTCTATATGTAAGTCCCTGAAATACCTTCATCTGACCTTCAATTATATCATAATAACTTTCATTCGTTACGATAATAAATTCATCTGCAAATGGCATATTTCTTACAATAGTATCCTGTAATAATGAACGCCCCTCTCTGATGTTCATAAATTGTTTAGGATAGTTCTTTCTTGATAATGGCCAAAGACTGTTGCCTATTCCCCCTGCTAAAATAATACATTTCATCTTGGTGTTCTCCGTTTAAAAACTTTATTATAAAATCTCAAAAATATATTTTAAAAATATATATTCATTGTTTAAAATAACACCATAATAATTACATGATATTATTAATGTAACAATTATGGTGTATATAAATACTATTATGTAATTATTACATATTAGCTGCCTTTATTTCATAAGTGCTATATAACCTCCATATAAATAAATATCCAGATCATCTAATTAATAAAACATCAGATTTCTGAATGTTTATTAAGGTTACAAGTTTCCTGTACCGCCTCTGACTGATTTTTCACTTGAAACTCCAAACAATTTCATCTTCATCTCATTAATTTTCTCTGTAAGGTTATCTATTGTCTGATTAAATTCAGACATCTGACGGTCTTTCTCCTCAAACTACTTCATAAGATTGTTAACCAGCTCATTCATATTTAATTCTGATGATGGAGCGTTTACCACCATAATAATAGATTGTGTAAGATAAATACATCTTAAGTAAAAATGAAGACATTTAAACTTTTATACGAAAGTTATTTATTCAATTTATGTAATAATCTACTTATCATTTACATTGTAACGATAATCAAATTATTTATACACAATCCTACATTAAACATTATTTTCTCAATACTTTAAAAGCATTTTTTAACTCATCTTTTATATATATAACATAAGCTAAATATATAATTAAATATAAAACTACTGATAACCATGATTGAATATTCCAACTAAATATTATAAAAAGTGTTGCAATTATTATTTCTATAACGGCATCCTTCATTAAATTAATATTCAACTTCTTTTGTAAGTAAAATTCCAAAATTAAACATCTAAATGCAAGCAAATACGGAATTGCTACAATTGAAGCAAATAAATTAGAAAAAATAAAAATTGTAACAATGGCAACAATAGCACTTACTACTACTGTAATTACATTGTATAAACATAACCTTTTTTCTTCTCTCATTGCTTTCATATAAGTATTAACTAACAAGGAGGTTTTACTTTCAAATAAACACATTGGAAATAATAGTGCCATATAAACTAAACTTTCTTTATACTGCGGAAGCCAAATAGATAATACAACTTTCATTGGATAATAAAAAACTAACATTCCACATAATACAAACATCAAAATAGCTCTAATTCTTTTATAACTTTTTGCTAACATATCATCTGAAAGGTGTTTTAACATAGGTACTAACACAACACTTAATGCCGTAATAACCACTAATAACATTTTAGACATATTAAAAGTCAATGATACCTTACTAAAAGTTTCCATACTCCAGCGATTCTCAATAGCAAACTGTATTATTCCCGTTATTAACATACTTGCAAAATTCGATATTAGCAAGAAAAAACCTATTTTTATATTTTTTATTGCATCTACACAATACTGTAAATATTTGTTTTTACTTGGTTTTTGTAATATAATATCCCTGCAAAAATAAACACCTAAAATTAAAGAAGCAATTTTACCTATAATATCTGAAATAATAAGTATTTTAAAATCTCTCACACCAAATATTAACATTATTATTAATATAATTGCATATACACATTTTTCTGCTAATATGATAAGCGAGTACTTTTTCATATAATTTACCATCTGCATAACTACAGACGTAAATATTCTAGGTGTTACAATTAAAACAACTAATGAAGCCATTGAATATACACATTTTTTATCAACATCACTAACAAAAATCTGTATTAATCCCAATAGAACTATAAACCAAATAACTGCTAATACACATACTCCCCTAAATTGTGCAGATAAATTTTTTTTATCTAATTCATCATAATCCATACCAACATATCGCAAATAAATTCCATCATTCCATCCCAAATGAAATGACAAAGCATATGTACATAATAATAAATACAACTGAAAATAACCATATTCAGCTACACCTATAAGTTTCGGAATTAATAAAACAACTAATGCATTAATTACAAAAGAAATAAAATTAGACAAAAATGTATATATTGTATTCTTAAAAACAACTTTAACTTTGTTATTCATTACAAAAATCACCCATATAAAATTCCACTACATCTCTAATAACACCATCTCCACCTCTCTTGTCACTTATATATGTCACTATATTTCTTACTGCCTCAACTGCATTATTTGGACAACAACTAATTCCCACATTTTTTAATAATTCTAAATCATTTATATCATCACCAACATATATAATATGCTTCATATCTATATTGTACTCTTTACAAATTTTATTAACTTCTTGTAATTTATCTGTACATCCAGAAACTAAAATATCTGCATTTATTTTTTCTGCTCTTCTCTTATTTAATTTAACATCTTCTCCAGTTATAATGCCTGTAATTATTCCCTTTTCTTTTAATAACTTAAATGCCATTCCATCTTTAGTGTTAAATTTTTTTAATTCATCACCACTTTCAGAATAATACATTCCACCATCTGTCATACAGCCATCACAATCTGTTAGAAACATCTTAATAGTCTTTTTTTCTATTTTATCATGGATATTTCTTACCTTCATTAAATTCTCTATAATATTCCAATCACTTGGTTCATCTATTTCATAATAAGTATCTTCTGGCATTTCATATGCCTTTATATTTCCTGACACCCTATTTTTATATTTTATTAAATTCTTTTTTGATGTTATATAAAAAGCTCCATTTTCAACAAGATACCCATTAAATTCCTGACGTCTTGGTCTATTATATACATCATAATTAGTCGGCTCAATATTACCATTATCTGTATATTGCCAATTAAATCTTTTTTGTCTTACAACCGACATTACACTATCTGTATTTTTTTGATTAAATACTTCAAATCCACCATTTAAATAATCTGCATTAAGTAGTGGAGATGTTGCTTGTATTAATACTATATTATCAAAGTCATACTTATCAGCAAATTCCAACATTGCAAATTCTGTAGAAGCTGTATCTGTTGCTGACTCTTCTGAACGCTCTATAACTTCAACTTTTTCAAACTCTATATCGTTAGATTTTATTTTTAATTGATTTATTGTATTTTTTATAATTTCACTATCTGTAGCCACATAAACTTTATCAATATACTTACATTGATATGCCGCTTTAATAGTCCAATAAACTAAAGGTTTATTATTAATCAACTTAATATTTTTTAACGGAATTGACTTACTTCCACCCCTTACTGGTATAAATGCAACATTCATATTATTCTCCATTCTATCATAACTAATTTTTCTACTTTTAATATAGCAAAAGGAATTCAATTAAATATACAAAATAAAATATCTCTATTTCATATTAATTATCAATCTCTGATAAAAAATTATAATTGAATTCCTAATATAAAATTTATTACCTTTTTCTATACTTTAATTTATCTCTTTGTACCTGTTCTATTGGTAGTATTTCCATTTCCTTATATCTTAATGCATCATGTACAGCATTTAAATTTCTTACCAATTTACGTATTCCATCCGGTTCCAAAGATGCTGCATGGTCTGTTCCTTTCCATGTTCTGTCTAATGTATAATGTCTTTCAATCACACTAGCTCCCAGTGTATATGCAGCTACATCAACTGCTATTCCTAAGTGATGACCTGAAAATCCTATCTTTTTTACTCTATTTTCATATAACTTTTTCATACGACTTATTTCTAGTAAACAAACATCACTAAATGGTACAGGATAACCTGATGTACAATTAAATATAACTAAATCTTTTGCTCTTTTGTTTTTTTCAAATAATTCAACAATTTCTTCTTCTTCTTTATGAGTTGTCATACCAAATGATAACTGTATTTCTCCCTCATAGTTATCACATAACCATTGCAACATATCAAAATTATTATTACATGCTGATGGTATTTTAATAAATTCAGGATTTAATGAAGCTATTTCTTTTGCACTTGTCATATCCCATACTGATGTAGAATAAGTAATTCCAACCTCTTCACACCATTTTTTTAATTGTGCATGCTGTTCAACCGTAAACTCTAAGAATTCTCTATGTTCACCATATGTTTTTCCATAAGAATTAGCTGGATTGGGATGCGGTGCATTATATTGCTCCGGTGTTAATAGTTCCTTAGGGCATCTTTTTTGAAATTTAATTGCATCTGCTTTACAAAATATTGCCGCAGTATTTATTAAATCATGCGCAATATCCATGTTTCCCATATGGTTACATCCTGCCTCAGCAATTATATAGGGCTTATCATACATATATTATACCTCCATTGTAAATTATTTTTTATAAAATTCACTTTTATACAAAGTGTAATTTTTGATTTCTATCTTTTTATTCTTATATTATTGTTCAGTGTTATAATTCTTGCAAATATTAAGAAATAAACTATAATTTTTATATAATTTGAACTTCCATAATATATAATATTGTACATTTGTGAAATTAAAAGAAAATAATTAAATTCAAAAAATACCGTATTGTTACCATTTTGTTTTCTTAGTTCAAATAATGATATAATAATTCCCATCAATATACTAACAATATAGATACCAAAAACCTTAAAGTTTGCAAATGCTTCTGTTAGATAAAATCCTCCCATTGTAATACCATTTTGTTCATATGCATTTATATCAATATATTGCATTAATAACCCACCAGTATTCAAATCTGTACTTCCAGTTAATGATTTAGGTAACAAATTTTTTATAGTTGACCAATATGTATAAATACTGTTATTTTCAATATTTTGATATATGGCACTTAATGAATAAAATATATTTCTTTCATGTGTAAATAAAACACTTTTTACATCACTTCCCAATATATAAACTTTTGTTAATGTAATAACTACATAAAATACAATCGCACCTATTGCTAATATAATCCAAGTTTTAAATTTAATTCTTTTTAATTTGTCCAAATATAGGAAAACTATAGTCATAACTATTTCAACAATTAAATATCTATACCCTGATATAAAAATCAAGAATCCTGCTAATACTATTCCTAACACAAATTCTAATTTTAAAATAAATGGTTTATTTAAATCAGATAATTTCATTATTATTATTGAGCAAATTAAACAAATTCTAAATATTGATAACATTAATGATGTTGATGTTGTTCCATATGTTCTCATTGTTAAATCCTTTAACTGAAATAAATAATATAATATTATTCCACCATATACTATGTAAAATAAATACATATTTAAAGCTCTACAATTTATTTTATTATCCAAACTTAAATTTATAGAAGCACTTTTATTATTTAATATAATTAAATAAATAATTGATAATACAATTATTGATGTTAAAATCATTTTAATTGTACTAATGTTATTTGCCAGAATGTTATATTTAATTCTCCATGATGTTTCATCTAATCTAAGAATATATTTATATAATATAATTACATATAATAATTCACTTATAAACGCCATCATACAGCAATAAATATAATGTTTCTTTTTTACCATTTCAATGATTAATATTAATAATATTGGTAATAACATTATTGAACATATTGTAATATATTTAACATTATCTGCTATATAAATAAAAAAACTTAATACTAACAAATATAATAAATAAAAAACAGATTGTTTTTTTATAATAATTCTCATACCTTTTAACCTTAATAATACTTATTATTATTTTTCAATTTCAAATAATGGTCCATATTTCTAGAACTAAACACTTTTGCTGGATGTCCCCCAGCTATTTTATACGGTGGCACATCTTTATTGACTAAACTTCCAGCTTGAATAATACACCCCTCTCCCAAATGTACCCCTTTTAATATAATTACATTCATTCCTACCCATACATTATTATCAATAATCACATCATCTGTTATATATGTATTATCATATGGTATTGCTTGACCATTATCATAATTATGGTCACTTGTAATAATATTTACCCCTTCTCCTGAGTGAAAATTATCTCCTATAACCACCTTACCTTTCCCTTGTATTTTAATACCATTAAAGTGACAATTATTACCTATTATTACCTTTGGTGTTAATCTACATAATTTATGAAATTTACAATTTTTCCCCATTGAATTAACTTGTATTTTTGCAAACAAATTACAAGGTATTATTTTTAAGTTATATATACCCCAATATATCTTTTTTAGTATGTTTTTCATATATTCTCCACATTATTATGCTTTTTAATAAATTCTGTTAAATCATTAATATTAAAGAAAACATTAATTGATTTATCCTGCAATGACGGATAAAATTTATATATAGAATAATCATTTGAATTAACCAAAATAGAACATGCTATTGATTTATTATATAATGCTTCAACTAATATTGTAGAACGTCTTGCTAAACATATATTTTTAGTTATCGCCTCTCCAAAATCACTTAATATTGTCATATCTGGAAATTTCTGTTTATAAACATTTATATTTTCTTTAGGATGAGGTTTTATATATAATTTGATATTATATTTTTTCAACCTTTTCTGTAACTCTTTTAATATAAAAATATTAACCTCTTGTTCATGTGCTTCAGTAAAAAATACTACTTTTCTTTCATTATCTTTCTTATCAATATTTTTATTAAATAAAATGTTTATACTATCATAATCATATACAAATTTATCTGTTTTATATATTTTATTGAAATATTCACTTGCATACTTAGATGTTGCAAATACTTTATTACCAACAAATCCATATGGAAGTTTAAAACCATATTCTATCCCATGTGGATAATTTATTATTTCAACATTATATTTTTTTGACATTTTATCTTCTATTAATCCATATCTATCTATTAACTTTCCTGTAATATACTTTTTACCTTGATACAATTTAAAATATGAATCTAGCATTTGTTCATATAATGCTGTATGCATAATTCTTGTCACATAAAAATCTCTAGCTGCATATGACGCATATACATTTATCTTAGATGTAAGCATTGTAGTCATACTATCCAGCATTTTCCTTGAAGATTTAATTGCTTTAACAAGCCATTTTATTTTCTTACCACTTTTAAAATGATTATATACATTACCTAACTTTCTAACTTCTTGATTATTCGACAATGTACTTTTTATATTTTCATAATCAAACCATATATCTTTATTTTCTCTAAAATAACCAAATTTAGTGTATTCCTGATTTAATCTAACAATAGAAAATGTCGAAACATTAATATTAGGACTTCCCATATATTTTGCTCTTAGAAGTTTTAAAAATAGATATACAATAGTTGCCAAATATAAAAATTTTCCTTTGATAACTGTATTTATATGTTGAAAACAAAATTTACTTTTATTATATTTTATATTAATACAACTAATTTCTACCGCAGACAAAACAAAACAACTAAGTTTATAACTACAATCTTTTAAAACAATACTTTTAATCTTATTGTCATTGATAAATTTACATATAGCTAACACCTGTTGAACAAACGTATAATATATTTCATTTTGTAAAATACCATCTATTTTATATTTATCTACAACTTCATCACTATATATATAAAATTTCTCATCCATCATATCCTCAAGTGTATATTTCACTTTATTATAATAAAACTTTTCATTTTCAACTATAACTTCATCCATTTTTTTCTCTCTTTTTAAAACTAATTATTATTAATATTTTAAATTTATAATTTGACCATTATTATCATATGCAATAACATCCACATCAAAATTCTTGTCTATATATACATAGACCCTTCCATTTGCTTTTTCTTTTCTGAATGTTTGTGATAAAAATATCTTTTTACTGATATCTGTTTTATTTATATTTTCGTATAAAATTTTATATTTTTCTTCTAAATCATCAAATATTATACGTATGCAATTGCTTACTCTAAATCTACAATTATCTCTACTTCCAATCAGCTTTAAAATATACTCTCTCACACTTTCATCTACTAACGCATCAGAAAAAACATTTTTAATTTCATTTAAAAGTTGTACATCCTGCTGTTCTCTCTCATATTCATTTTTATCAATTATTGTCTCACTTACATTTTTTGCGCCCCAAAATACAATAGTAATAACACATATAATTATTAAATTACTCCATAAATATTTTCTTCTTTTCATAATATAATTCTCATCTTATTTTTATATCATTATAATTTCTCTATCATATTTTTAATATTAACTATAAATTTCTCAGTCGTGAAATTATTAATAACTCTCTGCCTTGCTTTAGTTCCATAAAGAGCTCGTTTTTCTTTATCTGTTGCCAAATTTTTTATTGCATCTGAGTACTTTTCAATATTACCATTTTCACACTCTATTCCAGTAACTCCATCTAAATTAACATAATTAACACCACTTCCTGGTATATTAAATGTTATTGCAGGTTTACCAAAATACATTGCTTCTGCCAATGCAATACCAAAAGCCTCATTTTTTGTAATAGATGGAAAACAAAATATATCACAAGCATTATAATAAGCAATTAATTTCTCATCCGATAATCTTCCCAAAAAAACAACCTTATCATCGCCTTTTGCTTCTTCTTTCAATTCCTCTGTTAATGGTCCTTGACCACCTATACAAATACAATAGTTATTATCTAATAATCTACTACTTTTTACTAAGTATTCCATTCCTTTATAAGGAACATGTCTTCCAACCGCAAAACATATAATCTTATTTTTATACTTATCTTTTATTGCTTTAATTTCATTATTAATTTCATGTGTTACTTCAAGTCTCTTTTCATTAATACAATTAGGTATCATAATACATTTTTGTTTATATCTATGTAAAAAATCACTTCCTTCTATATAATTAGGACTTGTTGCAACTACTTTATCAGCTCTATTTAACAACTCATAATTTTGCTTATAAAACAATTTTCCTAAAACTTTCTGTTTTATAATGTCTAGATGCCAATATACTATTAATTTAAAATCTCTCTTTTTATACTTTAATAAATAATGAGCTACATATGGATTAGGATAATGAAAAAATACTATATCTGGTTCAAAATCATTCATTAACTTCCTTAAATATTTTGCATATGATAATGAAATTGATTGTGATGCCATTTTAACCTGACATGCACATCTATATATTTCCACATCATCAACATTATCAATTACATCTTGTTTTTTTTCACACATAATATTACCATCAGAAGCATCCGCATTAAAACAAATCACCTTTTGTTCTATATTATTGCCTTTTAACGAATTAACAATATCACGAGCCACCTGTTCTGTTCCACCTATATATGGATAATAATATTTAGATATATGTAAAATTTTAATCATCCTCTAATCCTCATATTCTTTCGCATTTTTTCTCAACCACCCTCAAACACAGCCTTAACCGTCCTTAAAAGTATCTTAAAATCAAGTCCCAGACTCCAATGATCTATATAATCAAGATCCATTGCCACTATCTCTTCAAAATCTGTCACAGTACTTCTTCCATAAGCCTGCCACATTCCCGTGATTCCCGGCTTCATTGAAAGACGCCTCTTGTGATGCCCTTCGTACTGTTTAAATTCATTAACTGTTGGTGGTCTTGTACCAACAAGGCTCATATCTCCCATTAGTACATTGATAAACTGTGGAAGTTCATCTATACTTGTCTTTCTGATAAACTTACCCACCTTAGTTATTCTTGGATCATCCTTCATCTTAAACATAAGCCCCTGCATCTCATTTTGGGATAGCAGCTCTTTCTTTCGCTCCTCCGCATCCTGATACATTGAACGGAACTTATATACATAAAAATATCTTCCGTTTTTTCCTACACGCTTCTGTTTAAAAAATACCGGTCCTTTTGATTCTAACTTTATAGCTGGTACAACAAATATCATTGCAATAAGCATTATTACTATTCCAACTATTGAACCTACAATATCTATTACTCTCTTTATTGCAAGCTGTTTATAATCATAGAACTGATGTACAAATGTAATTACTGGCGCTTTTCCAACCTTTCCATAAGCTGAATCGTAATCCTGATATTTTTCCATAACATCAAGTTTAATATGTACAGTTATGCCCATATCCTCAAGCTTCATTACAAGCGGCTCAATATTCTGATTACCGACTACTCCAAGGTCTATATATACCTCATCAACAGCTTCATTCTTTATATAATTAAGCATACTATGTACATCGGCAACAACCGGTATTTTATTAAACACCTGTCCTTTACAATTCTCATCAATAACCGACATTCCCAGTATCTGGCCTATCCAACTGTTATTCCCCATAAATATCTCAGCTATGCGGTCAGCCCTTTCCCTGTTAGTTATTATAAACATCCGTCTTGCACCATCGCCGCTGCCTGTATGCCACTTTATTACTTTCTTTATCAATAATCTTAATATATATGCAATAATAATATTTAATATTATTGTTATCACATATACACCTCTTGGCAGAATAACATTATCCTTACGAAGAAGTGCATATACTGCCAGCACTGCCCCCATAACAGCATTAAGCCTTATAACATTTTTCAGTTCCTCAAAACGCCCTCTTCTTATAAAATCTATATTTTTAGAATAAAAAATATACGCAACTGCATATGCAGCAAGAACTATGATGATATTATCATTCATTCGGTTTATAACTGTATCATGGCTTATATTCTTATATTGAAATAACCATATAAAGCCTGAAAGATAATATCCCACTATAAGACTTATTATATCTATTATAAACACGACACCATTCTGTGCTCTCTCTCTTGTCTGATTCATTCTTCATTTTCCCTCATAAAAACATTCTGTATTCCACACTAACCGCCTATCTTTCTCCCCCCCAATAATAAGCACATATAACGATATTTTGTACACTACCTTACCTATTTAATCATTTCTAACAGTATAGTATTATATCACTAACTCCAACATAAATAAATGCTTATATTGTATATTATCCAATACATTTAATTGTTATTAGCAGTCATATATAATGACATTTTGCCAATTAAGACAGTCTTTTTTTATTATATAACCTAATACCTACAAATACAATTAAAAATATGCATAAATTTACAATTTTTTCACTATATATTTCTATTCAATTATTATATTTTATGCCTGACAAATAAAGCTTTACTCTATTCTCTACTCGTTAATATATGTCTACCATAAAATCAGTCTAAAGTTAATGGCATTTTTTTAATATATCATATTTATATTAGGCATTCTCTATTGCTTTTTAAAAAATGGGCTATGTGTTGTTATAATTACGTGAAGATTTAATTTTTTCTGCTTATTTTCATTATATAGAAAAACCGGACTATATATCATCTCTAATAAGAGATAATATACAATCCGGGAATTATATTTCAATTATTCTATTAATTATTCAGCCAATAATTCATATCAACTCTTTCACTTGGTACACCTGTAACCTTACCATCACTTGTATACTGCCACATCTTACATCCTTCTATCGGGCAGCTGCCATAATCTCCCCAGGCTGCAAGCCATCTGTAACCGGCAAGCTCGTCCATATACAGGACATTCCGGTAATAGTTCTGATTCATATATATACCGGCCTTATATCCGGCATTAGTTACAGCACTAAGAACAATCTTAGTATAATCTGTAAGTCTTCTTCTTCCATCCTCTGAATATGGATCAAGCCCATGCTTCTGATAGTAATTTGAGCCATCATCATATGACTGGTTCTCTACATCAAGATATACGCCAAGTATTGGCTTTCTTCCCTGTAACATTCTCAACACATGTGCTGCTTCACTATATGCTTCATCTGTACTTACCGCATAAGAAAAAAGATATACACCATATGGTATGCCTACTCTTTCACATTCATTCATGTTATATACAGCTCTCTTATCATCCTGACTTGCTATATCATCACCATAACCAACTCTTATAATGGCAAACTTCACTTCGCCTGATGCCTTAACAGCATCCCAGTCAATCTGCCCATTGTAGTTAGATACATCCATACCGACTGCCTGTTCTAACATTCCCTGCTCATTATAATAATATACATCACCATTAGCTTCCTCCACAAAGCCTGTCCGCTTTGCAGGTGTCTTCACTTTGGCATAACCATTGACTACAGTATATACAATTCCATCAGAACCAGTATAATCTCCGTTAGCAGAAAAATCTACCGTCCCGGCTTTCATCCACCAGCTTCCGTATCTGTTAGCGGCAATGCCTTCAAAGTCCCAGTTAATACCACCATCAGTCATATACCACCAGCCATATTCATTTTCAGCCATTCCATTATATGTATAATCAATATAACCGTTAGTTATATACCACCAGCCATATTCATTTTCGGCAAGTCCTGTATAATCTGTATTGACAAAACCATTAGTTACATATGTCCAGTCCCATGGTCCATATGCCATTCCATAATAGTCCCAGTCAACACAGCCGCTTTTTATGTACCATCTGCCATATATGTTCTCTGCCATTCCGTTATAATTCCAGTCAACTGTACCGTTAGACAGATACCACCAGCCATACTTGTTTTCTGCCATTCCATTGTAGTCAAAATCAACTGTGCCATCTGTTATGTACCACCAGCCGTATTCATTTTCAGCCATTCCGCTGTATGAATAATCAATATTTCCGTCTTCTGTATAATAATGCCATTGTCCGGCATTGTCGAGTCTTAAGTTAAATCCGTCCTGTGCATCTGCCTGTACGCTCTTAGCTCCCAGCGTAAATAATGCTGAAAGTGCAAGTGTAGCGCATGCCATAAGACTTTTCTTTAAAAATCTTCTCAAGCTCCTTCTCCTCCTTTTCTCAACTGTTTATTGTGTATAAAAACACAACGTTTATTATAACTATAGTAAAATATATTGTCAAACGGCTTTTCACTGATTTTCTGACAAATCCCCCGGTTGCAGGCAATTAATCCTGATTCTGGATGTCTCCATATACAGGCGTAGCTCTGAAAGCATATTATAATAATAAAAATCCCACAAAGAAGACAAATAACTATTTATCTCCTTTGTGGGAATATAATTCTAAACCGTATATATTAAAGGTTTAGCATATACCTGTGTATTATCTAATCTATTATTAAAACATTATAGAATTAGTCTAATACAATATTATTCTTTACAGTACTTGGCTGTGAAGAGAAGTCTGTTGCACCAAATGTATATGCTGATGAGAACTTATTATACATGATAATATTACCACAAGATACACCACCATCATCATCTGCTATGAATACACCGAAGTCGTGTGAACCCTTAACAGTATTATTTAATACAACATTCCAGTTACTTCCAAGGCCGTCGATATAACCAAGGTTGGCTGCTTCTACTGCAAGTGGTTCAATATCTACACCTGCACTCTTAGCGCCCTTCTTGTTATAAGAGTTGTCAGTACATGTATTATTAACGATAATATTGCCAAGGCCTGTACGCACAAGCTTGATACCACTACATGTATTATTATATACATTATTGCCATCAACGATATTATACATACCATTATCAATAGATACGCCTGGGAGTCCGCCTTCTATACCATTATTAAATACTTCATTGTGTGCAAAGTAGTTACCGATACATCCACTGTCAAGGCATACACCTTCTAAGTAGCTGTCACGAAGTACATTATAAGTCATATATGTCTTATAAGCTCCGATACAGTATAATGCTTCACCAACACTTGATGCAACTGTATTCTTAGTTACAATGATATCATGTGGTCCTGTTGTCTCACTATCAACACGAATCTGCTGTCCATGCTGTAAGCAGCTTACTGCAATACCAGCGAATCCCTTTGCTCCTGACACGCTGTTATTCTCTATTAAGAGCTTTGAATGATTGCCATATACTGCAATACCAACGTCACCGGCATTATTTACTGTATTATTACGGATAATTCCATTAGTTGTTAATCCATGCTCATCTGACATAAGTATTCCACACTTAGCTGCATTAGATAATGTATTATTCTCAAGAATAATATTTTCAGCACCAAATACATTAATGCTGTTTACATATGGAATTGAAGTTGTTAAATTCTTAACACCACAATTCTTTGATGGAATTACACCATTCTTGTACACATATAATACTACACCATTATCAGGAGCCTCTGTATATCCGGCTTTCATTACAAGGCTGTGTCCGTTACCATCTAAGATTGTATTAGATGGTACCATGATGATACCAAAAGCACCATTAGTATTCTTATATACCTCAATATCCTTAGTAAGTTGTACAACCTTACCTGCGTTATCCTGTAAGAACTGGTTAAGATCATCAACATCATTACCTGTATACTGTACAGTCTTTGTAGGCAATCCGCTTAATGCACTATTAACTGAAGATTCAACTGTATCCATAGCTGCCTCAGGATTCATAAGATCTGAACGCTTAAGTCCTAATGCATTCAATCTTGATACAACCTGTATTCCGCTTAATGAATCTGTTGACTTAAGTGCTGATAAGTCATATTTCTTACTATAATCTGTAACCGCATCATTTCTGTCTGAAACTGACAGGCTCTGTGAGCTGCTGCTTATTGAAGCATCTGATGTCATATATGTACCATATGATAATGACTTAAATGTATACTTGCCACTTCCACCTGTCACAAGCCACTTAGCACCAGCTGCATCAGATGAACTTTCAAACTTCATTGAACCGTTGCTGCCTGCTACACAATATCCGCTCTTCTTTAATGAATATAATGTATATACACCATCACCTAAAGAAGATACACGGTAATCATTTCCACCAATTGAATAGATACCTGTTGTTAATGTTTCCTCACCATATGTCTTAGCTGTAAGTACAAACTGCTGTCCAGAGTTATCTTTTCCGATAGCCTGACTTAATGTTGTTCCCTCGGCTGCACTGCCATTTAATGTTAAATACTGGTTGCTGTTAGCAGATATGAAGCTATATGTTCCATTAGTATTCTTCTGTATATACCATGTCTGATCTATATTATCAGTACCCTGTGCCTGCATAACAGAATCACCTATTGCTATTGAACCCTTTGTATACATAAAACGCTGTGAGTTAGCATTTTTAATCTTATAGATACCATTTGCTGAATCAATACAGTTAATATAGAATAACTGCTCTGTTCCCTCAGAAGCATCATCAAGAACAATTGGTGCATCATCCTTTACAGATGCATCCTTTGCTGAAAGCATAAGTCCTGTATTATCAGAAGCTGCTATTGTATAAGCACCATCTGCTATAGTCTGTGTATATGGAGATACAAAGTTAAATGTCTGTGCTGCTGCATTAGACCATAAAGCTGTACCTACATTAGAATTGCCTTCATCTGTCATATAGAATGTATAATCAGGACGTACAATTGCTATTGTATATACACCACCTGATATCTCTGCTACTGTCCAGTTCTTTGTTCCTCCGACAGAATCAGAAGTTACCTGTACATTATCTGTGTAGGCATCTGTTCCCCATCCATGGTTGCATGAATTAATAAGCCACTTATGTGTTGCATCTGCACCATTGGCATCAAGGTATTCAAGAGACATAAAGCAGTATGTTGATGACGCATCATCTTTAACTACAAGGAACTTCTGGTTATTCTCACCTGTAATCTTAGACATTACAAGGTTATAACCTCCTTCTGCTGTAGCTGACTCCTGAACAGTAAGTACATAATTAGGATTAGAATTGCTGCGAATCATATATATACCATTCGTAAGCTCTCCATTATTAGCTGTGCCCGGCTTAAATATATCTTCTCTTGGAACTGCAAAACCGCCTGTTACATCATATGTCATACCCATATATGTATATTCACCGCTGTAATTAAAGTTAATTACACCGCCTTCATAATACCAGTAACCATACGAATTGCTTCCGATTCCCTTAAATCCCAGATCAAGAAGACCATTAGTAAAATACCACCAGCCGATATCATTGGCTGCCATTCCTGTATAATTAAGGTTGATTGCGCCATTAGTTATATACCACCAGCCAAAATCATTAAGTGCCATTCCTGTATATGACCAGTCTAACGCACCATTTGTCATATACCACCAGCCGAAATCATTACATGCCATTCCTGTATAACTCCAGTCGATTGTACCATTAGATACATACCACCAGCCATATTCATTTAATGCAAGACCTGTATATGAAGTATCATATACGCCATCAACATAATAATACCAGTTGCCATCATCTGCATTAAAATACAGCCAACCGCCATCTGCTGCCTGTGCTGTATCAGGCTTTACACAAATGCAAAGTACGAATACAAGCGCAGCTACGATAGCCATACATGTTTTTTGTACTACTTTTTTCATAGTAATCCTCCTTTTTGTATTTTTTGAACGTACTTAAACCAGAGTTTAAATACAATCCATATAATCATTGTACTACAAATGCATATCATATGCACCAAAAATTGCATATTTACATCTGCACCGGCAAGAAGCCCCTCCCAATATATAAACTGTGCTTCCACACAGTGTATACCTAATACTATAAAACTGTTCTTTCCAAAGAACTTTAATACCTGTTCTGGTATCTTATATCTGCTTATAACCTGACATACAAGACACAGTATAACTGTTCCTGCAACTGCACCTGCAAGACTTAAAGGAAGTACAGGATATGAACGGACTGATAATTCAATTCCTCCACACAATATCTGTGCCAGCCATATAACTCCTGTAATAAGTATTGACAGCGGATGGTTCTTAAGATAATCCCATGCATGATATTTGTTAAGAAGATATCCTGCATATATAAATGCTGTCGATGTCATTGATACATCAAAGCTTTCCGGAAGATATGCTATCTGTGTTCCAATATACCAGCCTGCAATTGTAACAGCTGCAACAAGTATAGCTGTAAGCCATTCCTTTTCCCTCGATATCTTAAGTATTGCAATAAATAACATCCTTGCAAAAAACAGACATATTACAAACCATATTACAAACACGCTTGTAACATCTGTAAATATAGTTGAAGAAAAGCTCATTCCAAGCACTGCTGTCTTAACCTGCATACGGATAAGCTCTATTGCCGCATCAAAGTCAATTCCTATATACAGCCAGTATCTCCACACTCTTACAAATGCTACTATGAGCTCTATCCCAAAATAAGGAAGCAGAAGTCCTTTAAAAGTACTCTTAAAGAAATTCTTCCACGGCCGGTTCTTTGTAAAATATCCGCTAAGCAGCATAAATGCCGGCATATGAAATGAAAATATAATCCGTCTTATGCCAGAATCTATCGGCATATGTGCATATAACATAAGAAGTATACACACGCCCTTTGCCATATCTACCCATTCAACACGTCCTTTTTTTACATTAACAGGTGCCTGCTTAATATTCTGAGACTTAACACTTTCGTTTGTAACATTATCACTCTTTTTATATTCTTCCTGTCCTAAGTCTGTCTGTTCCGTTTTTTTCAGTCCAGACTTTGTTATTGCCTGTTCTGACTGCCACGGCTCTGTGCTTTCCTGCTTCTGCTTTTTAATATTATGTATATTACCTGATATCTTCTTAATTCCAAGTAATATTAACATACCAACTGCTATAAGCGCTGCATGAATTATAAAGAATATGATAAATTCAAAAGCTGTATTCATCCATGATATATCTGAAAGTTCTTCTAATAATAAACTCCATGGAAAACATGTCAGTTCTATCATATGGATACAGAACAATTGTATAAAATGTCTTCCGGCAGATTCACATACAGCCGTAAGCCTTTTTAAATGCCTGCTTATAACATAAGCCATATAAAATATCACAACACTTGCACACATAGCTGCAAGCCAGTCCCATAATCCATATACATATGTATTATTGACCATAAAAAGCTGTCCGCCGCCCTTAGCAATATATACAGCAGTCAGTATAGCACATATAACAGGTATATATCTGTATTTTTTAATTAATTCATTCCAGTCTGTACCCTGGGTGTTCTTTTGCCTGCACTTTTCACCAAACGTATAGCCTGCCATTACAAATATCGTACCTGTCATAGCAGTCTGTATACTGTATGGAAGCCAGAATATCTTACCTGTGGCAAAGCCTGCCGCAGCACATAATATAATCCATACCCATGTATTCTTTGCACATATACACAGATGTGTAATATTGATAGCAAAGAATAATGCCGGAAGGAAACATAACGCACCTATCATTCTTATATATGTCGGCGTGATATAATCCATTCCTGAACCATAAAAGGCTGCCCACAGCCACAACATAAAGTCATGAAATACATCGACAGCACTGTCCGATATGATAACAGCATGTATACCTGATATAATGACTATAATTATACACGCGATAACATATGGAATCATAAGCCTGCTAAATGTCTTAACGGCAAGTTCCTTTACATCGCCTGCCTTCAACATAATTCCACCTGTTATGAATAATATAGGAATATGAAACGCAAATATAATTCTGGTTACCATATCAGGACATAAATACCATTGATTACCTATAATAATGCATAACATGGTAAATGCAAGCACAATATTAATAACTGTTGTTGTTGATTGTTTTTCCATTCTTTAATCCCTTGTATATTACCTTAAACCACCTGTCCGCTGACATCTGTTTCTGATTTATTCTTCTGCTTTGACTTTTTTATCAGCGCCATCAGACCATTAATAAGAAGAACAGCCACCGTTGCAAATACAACCCTGCATGTTATTACAAACAACCTTCTGTTTTCAATTCCCATGCCTAATAATAATTTATCCCATGGAATTATTACAAGCTCAAAGTAATGTGCACATAATATCTTTAATGTATTTCTTCCATACCATGAAAATACATCTGATACCGGCTTAATCTTCTCAGCTATGCATGAGCCCTTAAATATCAGCAATGTTCCGGCAACAGCACCAGGAATAATAATCCATCCAGGAACAAGGCGTATTACCATATTAATTCCGCCAATCTTAGAGGCTTCTACCCATATAATTACAAATGCAATATATGCATACCATGGAAGTTTTCCTTTCTCCCATACCCTGACCTTACGCATAAGATAACCGATATATATAAAAAGTACTGCAAAGCCGCCGATATCAACATTAGTCGGTATCCATATGTACTGTCCTACTATAAATGAAAGTGTTGCCACAATAATTACAAGGCATGCCCTCTGCCATTCTTCCTTATCCCTTGTCACATAGAATATAATCTGCAAGAACAGATTGCTCCAGAAAAAAGCCCAGAAGAACCATACCGCACCTATCATCCACACATTAAAAAACCACTTACAGCCATCAACACCATATGCAAACAGTGCTGCTATTGATGTATTGACAGTAAGATACTTAATCTGTTCAGGTGTCCAGTTCTGTAAATAAGCACTTATAGCTCTTGCCGCTATTACAATGCCACAGGTAACATAATAAGGCACGAGAAGCTTCTTTGCATTATTCTTTACCACCATCTTAATATCCTTTGGCTTAAATAACAATCCTGAACATATGAAAAATAAAGGCATATGAAATGCATATATATAATCATTAACCTTATATCCTATCAACGTATGACCAACAATTACAAGCAGTATTGTAATGCCCTTCGCAATATCAATCCAACCTATTCTTTTATTCATTTTCTACACTCCATTTTCAATAAAGCACAAATTAATGTCCGTAGAGATTTAATACTTCCTGATTTAATGTATTATTGACTATACTGTTAAATAATGTACTATGACATTCGATTGCAAACTTTTCGCTTCCCATAATAACATTGTCAAACACATCATTACAATAAGATTCTATCTCAAGGAATACCCCTGCATAATCCGGACCGGTAACAACATTTCTGCATACTATGTTCTCATAAGAAGCTGTAAAATCAAGTCCGATTACTGGTTCATCCGGTGTACTTGCATGTCCTATCTCTATTCCAAAGAAATGGAACTTCTCATTTTCTCCATAGTTGTTATCTGAAACTGTATTTTCCATAATAACATTTCTATAAGCAGAACGTACAGACTTAATACCACTTCCGTAATTCTGGTTGACATTATTATTAAGGATTATATTATAAGCAGAGTTATCAATTGATATGCCAGGAAGCTTTGCAGGTGACGAACCATCCTCAAGTCTTCCAAAGCTTGTTACAAAGTCTGCTTCAAGGTCTTCGTCTGTCTGTCTGAAACGTCCACCATTCTGGCGTACTACATTATTATGCACATATGCACCAAATGTACCATAATCAAGGCACATTCCCTCTTTTTCATTCTTATAGATAATATTTTCAATGATATATATATTATATGCACCATCAGAATATACTCCTGATGAATTATTACGCTGTACTCTGTTCTGATATAATACTATATCGTGCGGAGTATCTAAAAGGTCATACAGATGTTCATCCTTAAATTCATTATATGCTGTATAATAATCATCAATTGTCATTGAAGTCATTACCATTCCGGCTGTAAGATTTCTTGTGCCATAATTTTCTTCAATGTCATTATTCTTAATAATACCATTACTTATATTACCGTTTAAGAACACGCCGCCATTGCCATTATATGTCACATTATTATCAAGCATTACAAAGTTAGTACATGTTCCCATGACTACAAGGCCTTTATATGTTGAATTTGAGAACGTACATCCCTTTATAGAGAAGTTGTTAGTTCTTATGATATACAATGCATAGTTATATCCGCCATTTTCCAGCTTGAAATAATCCAATGAAATGTTATCGCAATCTTCTGCCATAACAGCCTTATCAATAACCATGCTTCCAGGCACAAATTCTGTCTTAGATGCATTAATACCTATGTCTGACTTAAGATTAATTGTCTCATCAAGAATTATCTTATCAGATTCTATTGTTATATACGCACTGTCACTTATTGCTATAAGTGCATTAAGTTCAGATGCTGTACTTCCATTAAACCTGACATCGTTTTGATACTTTGTTCTATTATTGATTGCATTATCAACAGTATTATAAGTATTCTTCCAGTTGAGTTCAGGTGTTTCAAACTGAGCCGGGTCTATGCCAAGCTTCTCTATCTTTTTAAGCACCTGAAGTTCGCTCATATATTTTTTAGTATCCTCTTCACTCATTCTTGATAATGATGGAAGATTATTTTCCTTTATAAGGCTTATGCAGTCTGCTTCATCTATCTTTATCGGTGCTGTATTGATATCATATGTCAGTGACTGCATGACTTTGTTATAATTATCCTTTTTCTCGGCTTCCAGAGCTGCCTTTGCCTCTTCTGCCTTCTTTTTATCTTCTGCTGTTGTATCCTGCTCACTAGTTTTAAGCATTGATGACTGTGGAACAATATTTAATATTTTATCTCTCGCAAGAATACCGGCTACAAGTGCCAGATATAATACAGCTACAACTGCAATAATTCTATATTTTTTCTTTTTATTCCTGTTATTCACTATTAATCATCCATTCCGCTGAAGCTACAGCATTATTTTACACATTGATATTTACACATTAATATTTATTACAATATTATTTACACAATAATTTTTATACTCTAAGCAAATATAATTTGCAGCCTGACTGTTACCAATGCTGCAAATTATACGTCTGACATATTATTTATCTAATCCAAGATATCTCTTCCAGAATTTAATATTCTTTAACTTATATCCGTTCTTCTGATAATCTTTCTTAGCCTTATCATACTTAAGATCTATCTGGATATTTAAGCCTAATACAAGAAGGAATGTAAGTACAAGCTGCTTATAATTTCTTTCACATTCAAATGCCTTATTAGCTGTTACATCATAATATACGACCTTCTTTGCTCTCCATACATTATATGCTGTAGACTGAGCCATGGATACTGTTCTTGTACGTCCTGCCGGTAATAAATATCCGTTAAATGTAAGTCTTCTGATAATATCATGTATAGGATTCTTCTTCATTGTTCTGCTTGCCTGATAATCCTTATAATGGAATGGCTCGCTTATCTCTGATATAGGAACAGCCTTATAGCCTGCTGCCATAATCTCCTGATGAAGCTGTTCACCATCTGTATTTAACAGGAACTTAGTTCCTCTTAAATAATCACTTACACCTCTTGTATGGAGATATACATTCTTATATCTATATCTCTTAACTTCTCCCTTCCACTGTTCCCATACAGCTTTCTTTAATTCCTTCTTTCCCCAGCCTGGGAAGTGGAATGTATTATCAATAAGTCTGTTTCTTATAATATAGTACTCAAGGAAAGAAGAATACTTATTTTCAAATGGTTCATGCCATACACAGATACCATTCATAAGTATAAGATTCTTCATATTTCTAAGACCATATTCCAGGTCATCACCTCTTATAAAGATAGGAAGCGGAAGATTCTCCTCTGATACAACCTTCATTGGGAAACAGCAGTACCACCATGCGTTAAACTCTGTATATTCCTCAATCTCATTCATAAGACAGTCCCATGTAACATTCATGTTAAGGTTACTCTTATTAGAGACAAGTTCACCTGCATTCCATGAAGCACCGGATTCAACCTGCATATTCTGCTTGTCGTTTCTTAACATAGCTCCACCAATAAATGCATCCTCATACTCATCCTTTAAAATTGAAAGGATTGTATATGTCTTTTCAATAGACTCAGTATCAATGATAATATCATCATCCATAAGAAGCGCATGTGTAATACCATACTTATTATCATCCTTAAGAATCTCCATAAGTCCTCTTGTAAATCCACCTGCGCCACCTGTATTCTTATTCTGTACAATATGGATATGTTCATTGCTTAACTTATCTATATCAAGGGTCTTACCGTTATCAGATATGAATACTTCAAGCTTATCCTTAAGGTTACTGTTATTGTTATTGAAAATATTCTTATTTAACAAGCTGATATTATTCTCAATGAACCTTTCTCTCTTAAATGTACAGATATCTATACCAATCTTAGGCTGTCTTACAGCTTCAGTAATCGCTGTATCCTCATAATATCCGCCATAGAATATACTTCCATCCTTTAATGATTCTATTTCAAAATATAACATTCCTTTATCAGCATTTTCAAATGAGAGTGAGTATCTAGTCTTCTTTGAAGCATTAAATTCTTCTCTTGCAAGTTCTTTTTTTATAACTTCTCCATGAAGAAATATCTTGCTGCATAATGTTATAAGAAAATGTCCTTCTATCTCTACTGTTGCTGATACCTGATTGACAATAGTATATTTCTTCCATTTTTCGATTGATAATCCGTTAAAATATGTATCAAATGCAACCTTTCCAAATCTGTCAAGACTAAGTCCGCCACCCTTAATCTCAGATATTCTCTGATAATTGACATAATTCATGTTCGACTTTTTGTGGTTTTCATCTCTGTCAATGTTAAAATCTTCATCTATTACATTTGCATGAAAATATAACTTTTCCTCTGTACATACGCCTTTTTTAGGCCAGATAATATTCTGAAGTATCATGTATCTTCTCCTTTTCTATATCAAAACTCTTTATGTGGCTTAAAAAACATTCCTTCAAACATTCCCATAATCATAATTTTTATTCTCTTAAGCTTATAAGGACTGTCTGATTGTAATATTCTTATTATTGTCCGTAAAAAAACCACCATATAATTAAAGACTTTTCCTGCTCCGTTAATACATGCCGTTCTGAAGTCATTACGATACGCATATCTGTATCTGTCTATTCTCGCAACATCATCTCTTATTATATCACTGCCATTATTGCTATTCATCTTATGTAACACCTTACTTTTTCTTACCCTGTAGCAGGCATACTTCTTAGAAAGTCGCAGAGTATATTCCTTATCATCCCCCCATATGAAATATTCTTTATATGGAAGTCCACAATCTATAACAGCTTCTCTATTAATAAATAATGATACGAATGTCGCACTCTTTATCGGTATAATTCCTTCATCTAGAAATTTGTACGAATCCTTAAAACGCTCTCCATCATAATGCTGTATATTCATCTTACATGGCTGTCCATCTATCCATACCGCATCTGACGAGAAATATCCAAAGATCCCTTTTGTCTTACTAACTGCATTTTTAAGTGCCGGCAGTGTTGTATTATTAACTATTGTATCATCATCCATTATCCAGATATACCTATAATTCATTCGGACGCCTTCTTTAATTCCTCTTGAAAATCCTCCGGCACCCCCTGTATTTTCTTTAAGCTGGATGTATCTTAGGAATTTCTCATTTAAGTTACCAGAATTATAATGACTATGATTTTTAATCTGATCTGTCATAAACTTATCTGTCCCATCAGTGCTGGCATTATCAATAACCAAAATATCGCAATCATTATTATATTGCATTAAAGCCTGAAGACATTCCTTTAGAAGTTCTTTTCTGTTACACGTAACAACCACTGCCAATATATCTTTATTTTTCATAATAATTAATTAAGTTCTGTTTCACACATCTCAAGTGCTGCTGCAATAACCTTATCCATATCATAATACTTATATCCGCCAAGTCTTCCACCGAAGATTACCTTAGCTTCCTTATCGGCTAATTCCTTATACTGCTGGTAAAGATTATTATTCTTTTCATTATTAACAGGATAGTAAGGCTCGTCACCCTTCTTCCATTCACTTGAATATTCTCTTGAAATGATTGTTGTTGGCTGCTTGCCAAATTCAAAGTGCTTATGCTCGATAATTCTTGTATATGGTACTTCTCTTTCTGTGTAATTAACGACCGCATTACCCTGATAATTTTCCATATCAAGTTCTTCTGTCTCAAATCTTACTGAACGGTATTCCAAAACACCAAGCTTATAATCGTAGAACTGGTCAATCATACCAGTGTATACAATCTTATCTGCCATGGCATCGAACTCTTCTCTGTTATCAAGATAGTTAGTATTGAGTCGAACTTCAATACCATCAAGCATCTTTTCAACAATCTTAGTATATCCGCCCATCGGAATACCCTGAAATCTGTCATTGAAGTAGTTATTATCGTATACGAATCTTAATGGAAGTCTCTTTATGATAAATGAAGGAAGCTCCTTACAATCACGTCCCCACTGCTTTTCTGTATAACCCTTAATGAGCTTTTCATATACATCCCTGCCTACAAGTGAAAGTGCCTGTTCTTCGAGATTCTTTGGCTCTGTAATATTAAGGTCTGCAATCTGTGAAGCAATTATATCCTTAGCTTCCTGTGGAGTTACAATATTCCACATCTTACTGAATGTATTCATGTTAAATGGAAGGTTATATAATTCGTTCTTATATCTTGCGATTGGTGAATTAATATAATTATTAAATTCAGCAAACTGGTTTACATAATCCCATATCTTCTTATCAGATGTGTGGAAAATATGTGCGCCATACTTATGCACGTTGATATCGTGAATATTTTCACAATAGATGTTACCTGCAATATGGTCTCTCTTATCAATTACAAGACATGTCTTTCCTTTCTTTTTTGCTTCATAAGCGAATACTGCTCCATAAAGACCTGCTCCTACTACTAAATAATCGTACTTCATTACTTTTCTCCTCTTCCTATAAATAATAATTATTGTTCAATCTTCCAGTCGTGTTCAAATGTACATGGTCCAAACTCATTATGCACATAATTACGTATCGTTATCTGCATGATATTTCTTACATTATCATATAATTCGCCATCCTCACCATTAATACCTACATCAAGATAATACTTACCCGGAAGCAGCATAAGCTTATCTATGGTAAATGTTACTGTTCCGCTCTTTTTTAGTACCGGAAGCTCATCTCCCGGTTTGGTAAAGCAGCTTCCATAACAATACTGCCAGTTATCTTTAACAAAGTCCATATTAAAATTAACCTTTGGACTGTCAAGCCCTGTCTCATAGCCAAGCTTTAATACAGCCTTATCACCTGTGCTGAATGTCTGGCATGGATTGCCATCCTTATCATAGAGATTAACACTTGTAAACTTCACTTTATGTGTTCCATCACGCCTTGCCTCAGGATGTACATTCTGTGTAAGCTCTAAGATAGAACGTCCTCTGTCATCAACGAGTTTTTCTTTACTCTCATTGGCAAGTCTTGCAATTCTGTCATCCTCCATGGAATCAAGATAATGCATGCCTATAAGCTTAGGTTCTCCGTCTTCAAGAATCCTGCCCTTTTCAATCCATATGAGTCTGTCACATATTGAATAGAGCTGCTCCATAGAATGGGAAACGATAACAATTGTCGTTCCCTCTTCCTTAATCTCTTTAAGTCTTTCAAAACATTTCTTCTGAAAACTTACATCACCTACCGCAAGAATCTCATCGATTAACAGAACATCTGCATTGACATTGATGGCAACTGCAAATGCAAGTCGCATATACATACCCGATGAATATGTTCTTACAGGATTGTCTATATAATCCTCAAGCTCGGAAAATCTTATTATATCATCAAGTCTTGTGTCTATCTCTTCTTTATCAAGGCCGAATATAGTGGCATTTATATATATATTTTCACGTCCTGTCATATCAGGATGAAAACCAGCTCCAAGCTCTATAAGACTTGATACTCTTCCATTAACCTCAACCTCACCGGCGTTAGGCTTTAATATCTTAGTAAGCATCTTAAGAGTTGTACTCTTACCACAGCCGTTACGTCCGATAAGACCAACCGCCTGCCCCTTAGGAATATCAAAACTTATTCCATTAAGAATCTGTCTTTTTTCATATTTGTTACGATTGGCAAATATTATACGCTCTTTTAGCATATTGCCCTTATCCATATATACTTTAAAATACTTTTCGACATTTTTTACACGAATAGCATAATCTGTATCATTATTCATAAATTATATCCTTTCATCCGCAGCATATTTACATTAATTATAACTCCTCTGCAAAATTATCATCTAACTTTGCAAACACCATTTCTCCTATAATTACCATAATTACACCAAAGATTAATGCATACAGTATATCATGTATATCTGGAACAATCTTCCAGTATAATATATTATGAAATGCCTCAATTACTGAAGTCATTGGATTAGCTCTGAATAACCACTTGACATTGTCAGGAATCACCTTCATGGAATACATTATAGGTGTACCATATATCCATGCCATAAGTACAACTGTGGTAATATGCTCAAGATCCTTAAAATACACCGTACCTGCAGCAACAATTAACGTAAAGCCAAGTGCAAGAAGATATTCTATTCCCATAATTAACGGCAGAAATATAATAGCTTTAAGGCTTATTCCTATTCCTGAAATAAATAGTACTGCAAATACTATTATAAAGCAAAAAAGCATATTTACAAAATTAGACGTTACGCATGATAATGGAAGCACTTCTCTCGGGAAATATATCTTTTTTATCATATCTCCCTGATATCTTATACAGCCTGCTCCCTGTCTTAATGACGCATCAAAGAAAAGCCATGGCACCATACCAACTATCATGTATACATAGAATTTTTCAAGATCGTTTCTAACTATTACTGAAAATACTATTGTATATACTATCATCTGACACAACGGGTTAATAAATGTCCACAAAAAGCCAAGCACTGAACCTTTATACTTTCCCCTAAGGTCTCTTCTTACTAGACTTCCTACCATATCACTGTAGGAAAATATGGATTTCACTCGTTCTTTCATTATATATATCCTTTCATCCTTGCTATTAAAGGCATTCATATTTTTATAACAGCCATTCTTTATAATATCACATAATATTCTGATACGCAATAATTAAACCATTTGTTTTTTTATCATACTTTTTATAAAGTCAATACCCTGTCTCCATGTCCTTTATTTCTTAATCAGATATCAACTGATATTTGTTTTGCTCAAAAACAAGCAGCCAGCTCACATGTAAGCTTTGCAATATAAGCTATCGGAATTATTTTCACGATACTCAATCTGAATATTTCATATATCTTTCTATTACAGGAAGATAATATTTATAGAAGGCTCTCTGTACAGGATGCACTCCGTCTCCATTAAATGTAACTTCCTTATATTCAGCCTCTGATGTATTGAATTCACTCGTCTTATATATATCTATTACTTCAATTGAATATTTATCACATACTTTAATTATTGCATTATAATAATCTTTAAAAGTAAGTCCTAATGCATTAATCTTATTACCATTTGTTTCATCAATCTTATGAACCATAAGAAAATATACTTTTGTATCTTCATGGTTAGTCTTAACATACTTAAACATATTCTCTAATGCACCTATAAGTGTTGTTGTATCTAATTCCTTATCCTGTGATATATCTTCATTCTTGTCATTATCTGGAGAGCTGTTCTTATCATTATTTTTACCTTCAGCCTTATTGTTTATCTTGCTATCAGATTTATCGTCTGACTTATCATCTGATAATTCCCCTATGGCTACATCCAGGTTAAAGTCATTCCAGCCGCCTTCTAATATTGCATAATCGTAATTTTTTTTCATATTATTAATTACAAGTTTATTGATACTTTCCTTGTCTTTTATATCCGCTATCGAAATTCCTCCTATGGCACTTTTATCCATATCCATGCTGTATCTGTCTGCAAGCAGATCTGCATAGCTGTAATAATTGTTGCCATATCCAAGTGCTATACTATCGCCGGCACAGAATATTGACTTTTTATAAAGGCTGCTGTATTTTATATCATTTATTACATCATATTCATCCTTTTCTGTCGCAAATCCTTCTGTAATAACATATTGCTTTCCATCTGCTGCCGTATAATATCCGTAATAATCCTGCTGTACAACACCATTTTCTACATACCATTTACCTGAATCATCCTCAATAATTCCTGTAACGTCCCAGGCAATATTTCCATCTTCTAAATACCAGAAAGCAAATTCATTGCGTGCAAAGCCTGTGTATTTTTCAATTACATATCCACTCTCTACATATTTCCATATATCATTATATAACACAAGTCCTGTATAACTATCATCTACCTGCCCGTCAACAACATACCATCTCCCACTGTCACCATACGCAAGGCCTGTAAATTCCTTATCTTCTTTACCATTTTTTATATACACTCTTGTACTGTCATCAGTATTACATATCTTTGTATACGATGTATCAACTTTACCGCTATCAATATACCAATAAGTATCATCTTCTTTGTATAATCCATGGTAATCATCATCAACATATCCATTCTCTATATAATAGGTATCGTCATCATGTAATACAAGTCCTGTAAATGTTATATCCGATATACCATTGATTATATATACCTTACCATTCTCATAGTCAAGAATACCTGTGAAGTTTTTGTCAAGCATTCCTTTCCTTATATAGATTATATCACTGCCATCTTTTACAGGTCCGTTAAAGCTTTTGTCTACACAGCCATTTGATATATAATATTTTTCATCATTATAAGAGATTATTCCTGTATAATTTTCTTTGAATTTCCCATCATTTATATAGCAGGATTGACCATTATATATAACTAATCCTGTATAGCTGTTTCTAACCTTACCGTCCTTGACATACAGCTTATCTTTTTTAAATTTCTGTATACCACTATATGAAGAATCTATCGTTCCATTCTTTATATACCATATTCCATCCTCTTTTTCACAAAGTCCGGCATAATTATAATCTATCACTCCGGCTTTAATATACCACCAGCCATATTCATTTTCACAAAGTCCGGTATAATCAAAATTAATCACTCCATTTTTTACATACCACCAGCCATACTCATTTAACGCAAGTCCTGTATATTCAAAGTCTATCACGCCATTTTTTACATACCACCAGCCATATTCATTTAACGCAAGCCCTGTATAATCAAAGTTTATCACTCCGTTTTCTACATACCACCAACCGTATTGGTTTATGGCAAGCCCTGTATAATCAAGATTAATTGTTCCATTCTCTACATACCACCAGCCATATTCATTTAACGCTAAGCCCTTATAATCAAAGTTAATCGTTCCATTCTCTACATACCACCAGCCGTACTCGTTTAAGGCAAGTCCCTTGTAATCAAAATCAATACTTCCATTTTTAATATACCACCAGCCATACTCATTTAAAGCAAGTCCAGTATATTCTGTATCAATAATATCGTCATTATTAAAATATTTCCACTGATTATCACTGTCAACACGCAGACTGTAGTCCTGTGCCTGCACATCTATGGCATGTATACCAGCCGCTCCTGTAACACATACGCCTGCAATTGCAGCTACAACCTGTATTTTTTTTAACTTATTCAGATGTCTTTTTAAGTAATGTCTCATCAAGGAAGCTCCTTCATCTCTCTTAATATATAATTTTCTTATTTTATGATTTATCCCCAAAGATACAACTAATCCACTCTTACTATTATCAATGATATCCACTCAGTTTATAAATAAATGTGGCCATTGCTATATCCGGATTACAGCATAATCTTATAAGTTTTTTAAAGAAATTATTCTGTGTCTTGATATAAGATTTTAACCTGTATCTGCGTCTTAATATCTCAGTTTTCTGCCTGCTATAATTCTTATTTTTATCTAACATGTCACACATGTTATAAAATGAACTTTCCATGGCATTATATGAATTAGAATAATTAGTATCATTTTCTATATGACAATAAAGTCTATCCTTTATTGTATATATGCTGCATTTATTATTTAACATTAAAAGCCATAAATAACAGTCATCACAGCCATTATCTGTAAGTATATTATCTATCCATTCCCGTGGTATGGAAGTTCTTTTTATCAGGCACTGTCCAGGTGAAAATATCATATCTGTTCCATAAAGATATATTTTTTCATATGCTGTCAGCCTTAATGCAGCATTTTTC
This sequence comes from uncultured Eubacterium sp., assembly GCA_900545725.1. GTDB lineage: Bacteria > Bacillota > Clostridia > Lachnospirales > Lachnospiraceae > Lachnospira. Next base: position 2,895 of record URAI01000018.1, on the reverse strand, counting down.
TGATAAAGAGGTATGTAAACATAGCTGCCCGCTCCATCTTTCCATCTTCTATATCCATTGGAAACAACTATATCAGCCTTACTTTTTTTGATAGCCTGTAGAAACTTTAAAAAAATATTATCCGATATAAGATCATCCTGATCAAGAAACATAATATATTCTCCACCTGATAAATCAAGTCCAGCTGCCCTTGTCTTATGAATTCCCGAATTAACATGGTTAACTGCGTATATTATACTGAAATTTTCTGATAAACTGACATTCATATATATATCATTGAATTTATCAATATGGCTGTTCATATTCATATCTATATCAGGACTGTCATTTATCAGAATATATTCAACCTGTATATCTGCAATACTCTCAGTTGTCTTTATATACCCCTTATATACCATATATAAAAGCCTGTCTATATATTTTTCCCCTTTATACAATGGTGTAATAACACTTATCTTCATAGTGCCTCATTTCTGTCAGCCGCATCCTGTCCACACATAACATTCTTACCGTCCTGACTTCTTTCTATGGCAAATAAATCCATATACTCTGCTGCTATTGTCCTATAATCATATCTGTTAATCATTGCAATGCTTGCACTATCAAGCTGCTCCTTAGTATATGGTTCCTTAAAATAATCAACCATTGCCTGTGCAAGCGCCTCCACATCATCTGCCGGTTCGTAATATTTACACAAGCCCGCTGTTACTTCATAGTTAGCAGATACCTTTGACAATAATGTAGGGACCTTAAGTATCATTGCCTCAACCGCTGTCATTCCAAACCCCTCAAACAGTGAAGGATTGACATATAAATCACAATCAGACAATATTCTCCGTTTTTTTATTCCATTTACAAAGCCTGTAAATATAACAGAATCCGAAAGATTATTCTTAATTACATATTCCTTAAGATACTCAACTCTCTTAGGAACACTTCCAACAAGTATAAGGTTACAGCCTATCTTATCCTTAATACGTTCATATGCCTTTATAAGCGTTATAATGTTCTTGTGATGAAACTGTAAATTAATCGCAACAATATTTTTGTCATATATCCCTGTATGTCCGGTCTCTGGTTCAAGTGTTGCAACCATTTCCATGGCACTATAATTCATAGGATTATCATATTTATCCTTATATTCTTTAATTATAGTTTTATTATATTGTGCTATTTTAATGGGATTATATATCTGTACTATCTTATTCTTATAAGCCGGATAGTATTTCTGCATCTCGGACTTGTCATTATTGCTTATCGCTATAATCTTATCAGCGTGCTTAAAATCCAGTTCATACATAGCCTTATACAACATATATTTGTACCATGATACCTTGACATTTCCCATCACCCTATGTGATACAGCCTTAATATCATGTGGTATTACAACTGATGGAACACTAAATTTCCTAAGTCCGTTATTACAGCTTGCATGAAATATTTCACATATATTATATTGTTTTATTATCTTTGGTATCTTGAATGTATTGACCTTAAGAATATTAAACATTCTTTCCAGTTCATTGCTTTCATTACTGCTTTTAATAGTTATTATCTCAACTGTAGGTGCAATCTTTCTGATTGTGTCTTCTAAATAATCAAAACATACGACACATACCTTGGATATATCACCATTGTCATATATTCCACTAAGCAGATTAAATGCAAACTGGTCTTTGCCACCTGCATGTTTTTTTGATAAATAAATAAAATTTAATAATATTTTTTCTCTATACTGTTCCATAATAATCCTCATTTCTGAGCAATCCTGTTGTGAATATACGATGAACCAGCTTATTCCACACTGCCAATCTTTATGACTTTCCAGCCGTGTCAAAAACTATATCCCCTCATCTGATTTAATAATTTATTATGTATTATATCTTATTAAAAGATTTCTAATCATAATAATGCTTAAAATATACTCTGTAAAATATAGCAAATGTATCCTTAAATACATTGACAATATCCTTAAATCCAATTCTTTTCGATGCACCATCTCTTACATACACAACCCTTACAGGCATCTGGGCTATCGTACAGCCTCTTCTGTGCAATGCAACAAGAAGCTCTATATCATATGCAAAGCCCGACGTTCTTATAAGATGTGCCACTGGCTTTAAAGCTTCCATCTTAAATACCTTAAGTCCTGTCTGCGTATCCCTTACATTAAGATGAAATAATACAAGCAGCATAATATAATATCCAGCACTTATAATCTTTCTTTTAAAGGGATATTCCAGTTGTGAATCCTTATGAAACTTACAGCCTATTACGACATCTTTATTCTCCGCAATCATCTTCTCAAGATAGCCTTCAAGCTGTGACGGATTAAGCTCAAGATCTGCATCTACAAATGCCACATACTGCCCCTCAGCCTGTGACACTCCTGATATAATCGCATTCCCTTTACCTCTGTTCTTTTCAGATGATATTATCCTTATCCTTGAGTCTGTATCAGCCGCTCTCTTCATCTCTTTTAACGTATTGTCACGGCTGCCATCATTAACTGCTACGATCTCAAAATCCGATACGAACTCACCAACGATATCCAGCGTTGAAATAAGACTGTGATATATAAGCTTCTCCTCATTATATGCCGGCATTATAATTGATAACTTTCCGTTAAGCTCTACCATGTATGCTCCATTATTATATTATTATTTATTATATGACTATCAAAAAAACCATATTCCAATTATAAACAACTGAAATATGGTATACTAATCATCATATTAATGCCGGCGACCGGACTTGAACCGGTATGAGTTTAACCTCGCAGGATTTTAAGTCCTGTGCGTCTGCCAATTCCGCCACGCCGGCAGAGTTATATGGGACCAATAGGGCTCGAACCTATGACCCTCTGCTTGTAAGGCAGATGCTCTCCCAGCTGAG
>URAI01000017.1 GCA_900545725.1 uncultured Eubacterium sp. | reverse complement strand
TGAGCAGAACAAATAGACATTGATGGCAGAAGAAAAATTGTCTGTGCGGATTTTTTCGCATCTTTGTAATAAAAGTTACTCAGAAATTAGGGTTATTATGAAAATAATATTGACAATGCATAATATGTGCAGAAACCGGATTGTATTATAAATTATACGAGATATACTTAATTGATAAGTATAAAAAGGGGATGCCATTATGAGAAAAAAAGAAAACAAAATTAATCATTTTAAATATTTAAAATGGATATTGCCAATAATATTTCTGATATGTTGTGGATTTGTATTATATTTAGTAACAAATAAAGTTGCATCAGTCAGTGATGAACAGATGAGAACTAAGGCAGAACTTAATGCTGTAACATATGCCAATCGTATGCAGGAAGATATTAACAAGGCTGTGGGTATTACTGAAACACTTAAGCGGATTCTGATAAGTGAAGATGGTGATTTACAGAGATTTGATAGTGTTGCTGATGATATGATGGACGATTATGTACAGAGTATACAGCTTGCACCGGGAGGTGTTGTTACGAGTATATATCCGCTGGAGGGTAATGAAGCAGGACTTATAGATCTTGTAAATGATGAGAAACGTGGCAGTATAGTTAATTATGGGATTAATAATAATGCTATTGTAATGCAGGGACCTTTTGAATTGAAACAGGGAGGATATGGCATTGCCGTAAGGAATCCTGTATATCTGGACGAAGATGATGGACAACAGATATTTTGGGGACTTACAATTGTTATCATACGTGTTCCGCAGTTGTTTGATAATACATTTAGAGCTTTAGAGGATTTTGGCTATGAATACAACCTTTTAAAGACAGAATCACCATTGAGTTCGGATTATAATATTATTGATGCATCAAGGAAACAATTGGTTAATCCGGTTGCCTATAGATTCAGAGCGGGCTCGTGCAACTGGAAACTTGAAGTAATGCCTGTTGATGGATGGAAACATACGGATAGTATGTATTTTATATGCTGGAGCGGTGCAGTTCTTATACTGTTGCCGGTGTGTCTTGCATATATTCTTATGATTAATGTAGAACAGCGGCATAAGTATAAAGAGCTTGCTATAACCGATACTCTTACCGGTCTGTATAATCGTACAGGTTTTAATGAAAAAATGGAAAAGTACCTTTCAAACAGTGCGGAAAAGGAATATGTAGTAGTATTATTAGATATTGATAATTTTAAATTTATCAATGATATGTATGGACATGATATTGGCGATAAAGTACTGAAAAATCTAGCTTCAGCATTAAAGAAAGAATTTCCACAAAAATCAATAATTGGTAGAAATGGTGGGGATGAATTCTGCATGATACTTGAAGATACTTCAGCAGAGGATGTTAAGATGAAGCTGGATTATTTTGTGGAGAATTCTGAACATGAATGTATATGTGATGGAGAGATATATGAATATAGTATATCTATGGGATATGCGGAATATCCTAAAGATACATCAAAAAATACAGAACTTTTAAGACTGGCAGATATTGCTCTTTATGATGTGAAACTAAAAGGTAAGAGTGGAGTGCAACAGTACAAGGATAATATGTGTTCGACAAAACGTGCCCAGCTTGGCTTTAATCTTGATGATATATCAGACAATCTTCCAGGAGCATTTTTTATATATAAGGCAGATGTTAATGACGATAAGATTTTATATACTAATCAGGAGATGATTCAGCTTGTTGGTTGTACAGATCTTGATGATTTTTACGAATTTTCAAAAAGACATTTCCGTAATCTTATTAAACCAGATGAAGTTGAAAGGGTTGAAAACAGTATATGGAAACAGATATCGTATAATGATGGAATGACAGAGGATTTTGTGATATATCATATTTGTACCAAGAACGGACAATATAAGAAAGTGATTGATTATGGAAGAATAGTTGAAAATAATTATTATGGAAAAGTTTTTTATGTGTTATTAATAGATTATGATTCTATAAAAGAATAATTATGTAATTATGATAACAGAACTAAAATATTAAAGCATTTTGTGGATTTAGTATAATATTTAAGTTTGTGAGCTGTTATCAGGATTATAAATAAAAAAATTAAAATGAGGATTAATATGACAGTTGAGAAAGTAAGATTTAAGAAGTTATCAGAGAATGCAGTTGTGCCTTCATATGGAACAGCTTATTCAGCAGGAGCGGATTTGTATTCAGCCATGCAGGAGGATGTTATTATTGCTCCTGAAACAACGAAGTTTATTAAAACAGGAATTGCAATAGAGATTCCAGAAGGACTTGTGGGTTTAATATATGCAAGAAGTGGTATGGCATGTAAAAAAGGACTGGCTCCTGCTAATAAGGTAGGTGTTATTGATTCTGATTACCGCGGGGAAATAATTGTGGCACTTTATAATCATTCTGATTCGTCTGTAACTGTTGCCAGTGGAGACAGAATTGCACAGCTTGTATTGACACCTTATATTAAGGCTGATTTTGAAGAGGCTGATGAGCTTGATGATACAGTTAGAGGTGATGGAGGTTTTGGTTCTACAGGAACTAATTAATTATTATTTCGATTGTATCGCATATGGTACTTAAGGTCGTATTGGGCGGTCTTATGGGAATTGAGACATTTTAAAGGGATTTTAATCCTTGAAGAGATAAAACCATAATTAAATGTCATCATTACAGAGAGCTTATATACGGCTTAGAACTGAATGTTGTGGGTTGTCACATTAAGAAAAATTTATATAAATAAGATATTTTAATAGTAAATATTCCTCTAACTTATATAAATTTCATCTAATGAGACAGCCCTGTTTTTATATATATGATTATGCTATGTATTTTGTTACATGATATAGTATGGAATGTAATATTAAAATAGATATAAAAATATTAAATATTGATAAAACTTGTATTGTTAATATCTGAGGTATGTGATAAAATAAAATTCTATTCGTGGTTATTAATATGTAATGTGTTATATAACAGGCTAATTAGTTAAATTAACTGATAATTAGCCGGTTCAATTTAATGATATAGCAAAATTCAATATTAACATAATGAGATAATGTGTTAGAAAGAACATAATACAGATTAATAAAATTAATAGATATTATGTTTTAGTGAAATAAGACAGTGACATATGAATGATTACGGATAAGGAAAATAACATGTAAAACAAATCAAACTAATTACAATTAATTTGATGTTATCAGGAGGATGAAATGAGCGGCGTTAAAAGAGTTTTTGTTGAAAAGAAAAAACCATATGCTGTAAAAGCAAAGGAACTTCATGACGAGATTACAGGATATCTTGGAATTAAGACTATTACAGATGTAAGAGAACTTATACGTTATGATATTGAGAATCTTTCAGATGAGACTTATGAGAAATCACTTACAACAGTGTTTTCAGAACCACCGGTAGATAATGTTTATGAGATGGATTTTGAACATAAGGATGATGATTTTATATTTTCTGTAGAATTTCTCCCGGGACAGTTTGACCAGAGAGCAGACTCAGCAGAGCAGTGTGTTAAGTTCTTTAATGAAAATGAAGTGCCTGTAATTAAGACGGCTGTTACATATGTGATTTCTGGAAAGATTACTGAAGAAGAGAAGGCAAAGATAAAAGAGCTTTGTATTAATCCGGTTGATTCAAGAGAGGCTTCCAGTGAACTTCCTAAGACACTTGTTACAGAATTTAAGATACCTGATGACGTAATAATATTTGATGGTTTTAAAGATATGCAGGAAGACAAGCTGCGTGAATTATATGATTCACTCGGACTTGCAATGACATTTAAGGATTTTAAGTTTATTCAGGAATATTTCCACAATGATGAGAAGAGAGATCCTTCGATGACAGAAATCAGAGTGCTTGATACATATTGGTCAGATCATTGCCGTCATACGACATTTGCTACAGAGCTTAAGGATGTCCAGTTTAAGGACGGTTTCTATAAAGAGCCGATGCAGGCTTCATATAATAAGTATCTTGCAGACAGAAATGAGCTTTATAAGGGAAGAAAGGACAAGTTTGTATGTCTTATGGACCTTGCACTTCTTGCAATGAAGAAGCTCAAAGCAGAAGGAAAGCTTGCTGATCAGGAAGAATCAGATGAGATTAATGCATGTAGTATAGTTGTTCCTGTAGAAATAGATGGAAAGACAGAAGAATGGCTTGTTAATTTTAAGAATGAGACACATAATCATCCTACTGAGATTGAGCCATTTGGTGGTGCTGCAACATGTCTTGGTGGAGCTATAAGAGATCCGTTATCAGGACGTACTTATGTGTATCAGGCTATGAGAATTACAGGTGCCGCTGACCCTACAGTACCTATATCAGATACACTTCATGGCAAGCTTCCACAAAGAAAGCTTGTAACAGGTGCGGCACAAGGATACAGCTCATATGGTAACCAGATAGGTCTTGCAACAGGATATGTTAAGGAATTATATCATCCTGATTATGTTGCTAAGAGAATGGAGATAGGTGCAGTAATAGCAGCAGCTCCAAGAAGTGCTGTTAAGAGAGAGAATTCTGATCCGGGTGATATTATAGTATTATTAGGCGGACGTACAGGACGTGATGGCTGTGGCGGTGCTACAGGTTCATCTAAGGTTCATACAGAGCAGTCACTTGAAAGCTGTGGTGCAGAGGTTCAGAAGGGTAATGCACCTACAGAGCGTAAGATGCAAAGATTATTCAGAAGACCTGAGGTTACTAAGCTTGTTAAGAAGTGTAATGATTTTGGTGCAGGCGGTGTATCGGTTGCTATCGGTGAATTAGCAGATGGTCTTAAGGTATCACTTGATAAAGTCCCTAAGAAGTATGAAGGTCTTGATGGAACAGAGCTTGCTATTTCAGAATCACAGGAAAGAATGGCAGTTGTGTTAGATCCTAAGGATGTTAAACAGTTCCTTGAATATGCGGAAGAAGAGAATCTTGAAGCTGTTGAGGTAGCTGTTGTAACTAAGGAACCTAGACTTGTATTAGAGTGGAGAGGCAAAGATATTGTTAATATTTCAAGAGCATTTCTTGATACTAACGGAGCACATCAGGAGACATCAGTACTTGTAGATATACCTGATGAAAAGGATAATTACCTTGAGAAGGTATCGGTAGAGGATGTTAAGACTAAGTGGCTTAATACTTTATCAGATTTGAATGAGTGTTCACAGAAAGGTCTTGTTGAAAGATTCGATGGTTCTATTGGTGCCGGTTCTGTATATATGCCTTATGGTGGTAAGTACCAGCTTACAGAGACACAGTCTATGGTTGCCAAGTTACCAGTTCTTAAGGGAAAGTGTGACACAGTTACTATGATGGCTTATGGATTTGATCCATATCTTTCAAAATGGAGTCCATATCATGGTGCAATGTATGCTGTAACAGATTCTGTTGCTAAGATTGTGGCAGCAGGTGGTGATTTTAATAAAATTAGATTTACATTCCAGGAATATTTCAGAAGAATGACAGAAGATCCTGAAAGATGGAGTCAGCCATTCTCGGCACTTCTTGGCGCATATGAAGCACAGTTAGGCTTCGGACTTCCATCAATTGGTGGTAAGGACAGCATGTCAGGAACATTTGAAGATATTGATGTTCCACCTACACTTTGTTCATTTGCAATCGATGTTGCTAAAGAAAGTGATATTATCACTCCTGAGTTTAAGGCAGATGGTAATGTATTGGTAAGATTTGATATAGAAAAGGATAAGTATGATTTACCTGTATTTGAGCAGATTAAGAAGCTCTATGACGGCATTCATAAGCTTATCGGAAAGGGTGTCATTGTATCTGCATATGTATTAGACGGAAAGGGTCTTGTGCCGGCAGTATGTAAGATGGCATTCGGTAATAAGCTTGGTTTTGAATTAGAGGGAAGTCTTACTAAGGAAGAACTTTTTGCACCTGCTTACGGCTGTATCGTAGCAGAAGTTCCAGCAGACAGATTAGCAGATATAGATGTTGCTTATACTAAGGTTGGTGAAGTTAAGGACAATGCTAAGTTTGTATATAATGATGTTGTAATAACTGTTGATGAGGCTCTTAAGGTATGGTCTGATAAGCTTGAGGATGTATTCCCGACTAAGGCTGTCAAGGATACTACACCTGTAGAATCTAAGCTTTATAAGGCTGACAGCGTATATGTATGTAAGAATAAGGTTGCAAAGCCAACAGTATTTATACCGGTATTTCCTGGTACTAATTGTGAATATGACAGTACTAAGGCATTTGAAAGAGCCGGAGCAGATGTTATCGTTAAGGTATTTAAAAACCTTGATGCGGCAGGAATCAGAGAATCTGTTGATGAATTTGAAAAGGCAATTAACAAGTCACAGATTATCATGTTCCCAGGCGGTTTCTCAGCAGGTGATGAACCTGACGGTTCTGCTAAGTTCTTTGCAACAGCATTTAGAAATGCTAAGATGAAGGAAGCAGTTGAAAAGCTTCTTAATGAAAGAGATGGACTTGCGCTTGGTATCTGTAACGGTTTTCAGGCTCTTATTAAGCTTGGTCTTGTGCCTAATGGCAAGATTACAGGACAGGATAGTAATTCACCAACACTTACATTTAATACAATTAACCGTCATATCTCTAAGATGGTATATACAAAGGTTGTTACTAACAAGAGCCCATGGCTTGCAGGAGCAAAGCTTGGCAGTGTATATTGTAATCCGGCTTCACATGGTGAGGGAAGATTTGTTGCACCTAAGGAATGGCTTGATAAGCTCTTTGAAAATGGTCAGGTAGCAACACAGTATTGTGATCCTGAAGGAAATGTTTCTATGGATGAGGAATGGAATGTCAACGGTTCATACATGGCTGTTGAGGGTATTACGAGTCCTGATGGAAGATGTTTAGGTAAGATGGCACATTCTGAAAGAAGAGGAGAAAGTGTTGCAATTAACATCTATGGAGAACAGGATCTTAAGATATTTGAATCAGGTGTTAAGTATTTTAAGTAATGGGAGTCTGATTATATCTCAGTGTGAGATGCCTGTTTCTCTATAGTGAGAGGGAACAATGTTGTTTCAGCCGGGTTTCAAGCTCTGACAAAGATTACACTAAAATAATCAATAGTTGATAAATAAAAATAAGACCAGCACATATTCATTTTGAAATGTGTTGGTTTTATTTTATTCCAATATATTAAAAGTATTATTAACTGCATGAATTCCCAAAATAAACAATATTTAAAACAATATCTTTAATATGTAAATTCAACATAAAATAACAATTATCCAGAGAGCAAGGCAAAATTGGTGTTGCTATAAGATACCCCCCATAGTATAATTCGAGATATTAAGGAAATATATATATATTTAATAGAAATTGTAAAGGAAAACTGGAAGAATGAAAATTGTTAAAAGATTATTTATGTTTTGTTATATGCTTACAGCAGTAGTGGCAGGAATAGCATTTTTTGGAAAAAATATTGGTAACAGTGCTATTAAAGAGGCTGTTATATATAAGGCAATAAGCTCTAAAATAGAAGATGTGATTGTTGAATCATATCCTGAGGTTACATCAGAGCAGATAACAGCAATCTATGATGATATTAATGAAAATGAGTTTTTAAATGACATAACAGAAACATATATTAAAGCTATTGAGGACACAGTGGCGGAAGACGGCAGTAAGGGAGATATTGCTAATCATATTGATGCTGCACATGTTGAAGATTCAATATCCAATCTTTCAACTGAAATTATAAAGCTTGTGACTGATACTGCCAATATAAATTTGGGAACTATGCAAAAGGCCATAATACAATCCGTTATAAAATATATGGCACAAAGTATACAGAGTAAGATTACAGAGAGCTGCAATAATGTGGTAAGTTATATTACACCTGATATTATGGCTGCCGTTAAGATATATATAGCATTAACATCTTTAGCTGCAAGGATTATATTATCCATACTTCTTGCTGTATTTACAATTCTTATTGTATTTATGAATAGTGTAAGGATAAGAGCAATATTTGATATAGGAATATCAATCCTGTGTGGTGGAGTAATTACAACGGTTCTTGCGTTTGCTGCCAAATCTATATCATTATCATTAACAGAACAGCTTCTTGGCAGGGCAATAACATTAAGAGTAGCACCATTATTTGTATATGCACTGGTTCTTATAGGGGTTGGAGCTGTGCTTATCGGGGTGTGGAGTGTTGTGGTCAGGAAGAGATAAGAACATGATAAATAATAAAAGCTGTTTACATTCTAAATCAGAGTGTGAACAGCTTTTTATATTAAAAGATAAGTTAGAAAAATTGTATATGATAAAAATACATCTAATGTTGTGGTTTAAATAAAAAATAGTGTTATGAACATAAAAAACTATTTCAATATATTATATATTGGTGTTTAACTCAGTGTGATATTAATATACAAAAAATAATTGGATAATTCAATAATATATTTAATAAAAATAATTAGTTTCTTTGTAACAATATTTGGTATTAACATAAATTCTTTTTAGCCTGTCATTAATTATATCATTAGATTCTCGAATGGCATAGTAAATATGATAAAGATTTTCCACTTTATCAAAAACACTATATTAAGAAATGTATATAATTATAACATAGAAAATTGATAGAAATAATTATTTTTAATATTGACAGAGATTAATATAAATAATATATTATGAACATAATAAACTTGATTAATTTTAATATATTATATGTATATTGAAAGGGGATTGTAAATAAATGAAGATACAAGTATATGAATTAAGATTAAAATTATATACATTAGCAGATATAACATACGAAGATATGCTTTCAGTAGAAACAGCATTTATTGATTCAGCACTTGCAAAGGATGAGATATGGAGAGAGTTCCATGAAACTAACTGTTTCAAGGTGTATGTACTGAATGGCATGCATCCGCTGGAAAAGGATGGCATTTATAAAAAGGATCATATATATACGATTATTATTAGAACGGTTAATCCTGAACTTGCATCATATTTTTCAAATATATTAAGAAATCATTATACTGATAAATTAAAGGGACTGACCGTTGAAAACAGAATAATTCATAAAAAGCTGATATCAGAGCTATATACGCTGACACCTGTAATTATAAAGAGTGACAATGGATATTGGCGGGATAAGATGTCATTAGATGAGTATGAAAGACTTCTTAAAGAGAATTTGATAAAAAAATATAATGAATTTACTAATCAGAAAATCAATGAGGATTTTGAACTATATACATATATAAAGTTCATTAATAGAAAGCCTATAGCGAATCTTTATAAGGAGAAGATTAAGCTTCTTGGAGATAAGATAAGTATTAAGATAGCAGATAACAATATGGCACAAGAGCTAGCTTATTTCGCATTGGGAACAGGTCTTGGAACGACTAACGCGAGAGGATTCGGCTATTGCAATTATGTACCTATGTAGTTGATTACTATTGCAAAGCAGTATTTTTTTGAAAGATGTACTGTTTTTTATGGCAGATGGTAAATTACATGAGTAGATTTTATAATGTATTTTCACAATATAGACATGTACAAATGGGCGACTGGTGTAAAAATAATAAATATGAAAAATATAAATAATTGGGGAGGTGAAGCTTGTGCTGCAGGAATGTGTAGAGATATTTAAAGAGCAGATGGAAAACGAATTACAAAAAGGCAGAGATATAATATTGGATGAATATATACCGACAGAAGGAGATTATATTATTGTCAAAAAGGATGGAACAATAATGGCTTGCTCCATAAAATATGATAAGAAAAATAAAAGATTGATTGGGATTAATCAATCAGATAGAGTATATAGAGATATATGTTTTTACGATTATCATAGCAGGCTTGTAAGCATGGATAAACCACAAGATCCTAAGAAAGTGGTACATTCCAATAATTATATGTCATTTTGGGTAAAATACGATAGTTTTGATAATGGAAAACTCAAATTAGAGGCTATAGACAGATACTTTGACATACTTAGAAATCCTAGAGATAAATATAAAAATGCCGACCTTATCATGTATGATTATATTTATAATAAAATAGGTGATGTTAATATTGCACAACTGGAAAAAAACAGAAGCTGGATAAAAAATAATATATTTGAACTTGATAAGCTTGCGTTAAATCTAAAAAAAAAGAAGTACCTTAAAATATTTTTTGAGGATGATACAGATACATATATAAAAGAAGAAAAAAGATATGTTGTGACAAAGATTTATAATAAAAATGATTATAATATAGAAATAGATAATAATATTTATGGCTTGTCCGGCGATAACCTTGGACTTAACTCGAAAAAACCGTATCTGGAACATAAGACAAGAAAGTTATCAGTTCCCAATCTAATAGAGGTAGAGCAGGTTCTGTTACAAAGAAAGTTTTTTGACTTTTTGACAAATAAGGCAAACTTAGGATATTATAATATTTTTTTTAATGATGTCAGTAAAAAAATTACAGCACTTCAAAATGGAGAATTTATTGAAGGAAATTTTGCAGGATACTTTATACAGATTCAAATGGGTAAGGCAGTTCTGATTAAATATCAGGATACGATTGTAGATTATAAATATAATCTTGCTAAAAAGTTTATATTTAAAAATGTTTTATCACGTGAGCCTGATGGAAAAATAGATAAATATAGACATTTTTATACAGAATATAATAAGAAGACAGATATAATGAATATTTTGAATGAGATTCTATTTTTTAAATGTCTTAAAAGCAATCTTTTTAATGATGTAGATGAGATTACGATAAAAAATCCTTTGGTTAAGAGAAATATAATTATGTCGAGGGATATAATATCTGCATGGATTTATAAGGGACAGAAAAATAATATTAGACATGTTATAAAAAGTGTAAGTCTTGATATGATTAAAAATTCTATAAATGAAGGATATATTGGAAAGGCTTTATTACAGTTTAATATGATGGATTCTTTTGAGGAGTATTTTGGAGGAGAGGATATGGGAAATAAGTATATTGGGATTCGTTCAAGTATAAAAACAAAGATTAATGCTTCAGATTATCAGGTATGTGAAAATGATGATGAATATTTATATGCTGTGGGTCAGCTTATAAGATACTTTGTATCACTTAGCAAATCAAAGGATAAAGCACATTCACTTGCAAATCCGTTTCTGAGCTGTAGAAATAATGAAATGCTATTAAAAAAGCTGACACATTATTTTGAAAAATATAATCATAATTTTAAGTTGATTAATAAAAGAGGTAATAAGCTGTATACATTAGTATCTAATTATGAATATAATAAAAAGATAGACAAGACTATGGTTATAGCGGGATATATAAGTGATAATCTGGTATATGAATCTGATAAGGAGAGTAAGTAGTATGGATAAAAGAGTTTATGGAGTATTGGGGATTTCATCAATAATGGCAAACTGGAATGCTGATTTTTCGGGCAATCCTAAAACAGTAGAGAGTGGTGATATATATGGAAGTGATAAGGCTTTAAAGTATCCAATGAAGAAAATGTGGGATGATGAAGGTAAGAAGGTATTATATATTAAAAGCATGAGATTTTCAGAAGGAACGCTTATTCCAAGGACATTAAAAGAACGGTATGAGGAATTATTTGGAGTTGAAGACTTAACAAAATGCAAGGATTCAAAAGAAGTACTTACTAACATTATGTCGGCAATAGATGTTAAAAATTTTGGTGCAACATTTGCGGAGGCAAAGAAAAATTTTTCAATAACGGGAGCAGTTCAGTTTGGACAAGGGTTTAATAAATATGAAGATACAAGTATAGAAGAACAGAATATATTATCTCCATTCAGGGATGGTAAGAAGAAAGAAAGTGATGATAATGAAGAGGATGCAAGAAATACAACAATAGGAACTAAGATTGTATGCGATGAAGCACATTATTTTTATCCATTTGTGATTAATCCTTTGGCTTATAAAAATATTCAGGAACTTGGAATAGAAGGAGCTGAATATACAGAAGAGGATTATAAGAATTTTAAAAGAACAGCTATTGTATCGGCAACAGCTTTCGCAACGAATTCAAAGGAAGGCTGTGAAAATGAATTTGCTCTTTTTGTAGAGACAGATATACAGTTATATCTTCCTAACCTTACAGAATATATTACATTTAAAAAAGAAGATAATATTAATACAATTGATATTAGTAAAGCAGCAGTAATTCTTAATGAATTTACAGATAGAATAAAAAATGTAGAGATTTATTATAATCCATATACAACCAAATTGATTTCAGAAATTGATAACGAGAAAAGGTATAATATAATCACACAAAAAGAGGTGTAATATATGGAAGCTGTTAAATTTACTCTTAGTGGACAGCATGCTTTTTTTAAGAAGCCGGATGTTAATGAATATTGTTATTTTACATATGGTCATATACATAAAGTTGCATTGCTTGGAATGTTGGGAGCGATTGTGGGATATGCAGGCTATGGCGCAAATTACAATACATTAAAAAAAATAAAGAGCTTAGATGAGGACTATCCTGAATTCTATGAAAAATTAAGACAGCTTAAGATAGCGGTTGTTCCACAAAATGATAATGGCTATATTTCAAAAAAAATACAGGTATTTAACAATTCGGTTGGTTATGCAAATAAAGATGGTAATCTGATAGTAAGAGAGCAGTGGCTTGAAAAACCGGTATGGGATATATATATATTGCTTGATTGTAAAGAGGCAGAATGTATATCGGATTATCTTAAAAATAACAGATGTGTGTATTTTCCATATCTCGGTAAAAATGATCATCCGGCAGATATTAAGAATGTACAGATACTTGCTGTAAACGATGTGAATTATAATGATGTTAGGATATCGAGTCTTTTTTTAAGGAATATTGGTGAAATTAAAGATTTAGAAGAACTGGAAGATTCAGAGGAATTTTATGATATAGAAATAGTAAGATATAGTGAAAAACTTCCATTAGCATTGAATCCGTATACTAATCTTTATATTTATGAAGATTTTTGTTATACAAATGTACCTGTCAGGATTACAAATGGAAAAGTGTATGAATGTGAAAGCAGGATTATACAATTTTTTTGATTGAAATATAATATAATAGAAATGCAGCTTAAGTTCCCATGGTTAGAATTAGTATATAGTACAACATGGGAACTTAATATTTATATAATGGAGAATAATATGGAGTGGGAAAAGTTAATGTTGTCAATTGATGAATTAATCAATTGTCCAGAAAAATATTATGCACACAGAATAAATGATGTAGATAAAATAGAAACATTAAAAGAGCATACAGAACTTTGTCAGAAATATTTTATCAGGCTTGCTAAAGATAAAAAATTGGATGACATAATGAAAAAATTCGAGAGTAAATATTTATCGGATTTGGGTAAAAAAGCAATAGAAATATTTGAATATATGAGTGTTAATATTCCTACTATACATGATGTAGGGAAAATTAATCCCAGATTTCAAACTGAAAAGATGCATAATGAAGGGGATATAAATGTTGAAGTAGATACATATGGACGGTTGAAGAGTAATCATTCCATTATTTCATCAATATTCTATCTGGATTATTTTATGGAAAAAATAAAATTTGAAAATGAAAGTGAAAATATTACAGTAGAAGAGAAAAAAGTGTTAAATGATTTTGCATATATATACGCATATATCATATCAGGACATCATGGTAATATGAGTGATTTTGAGAGTTATATGCATAGTTTTAAAAAAGATAATCCAGATGGTGATTTAGGTTATGAAGCATATGAATGGTACAAATTATGGAAGAAGGCTTCAGAGATAGGAAATAATAATAATAAAAATGACAATGATAAATTGTTTAATGAATTTTTTAAAGTAAATGATGTAGTCAGAATAACAAAACGGTATGATGAAACAAGTCAAATATATAAAAGAATGTCAAATGAAGATAATCAAAAGTGTATATATATGTACGGATGGACTAAGCTTTTATATTCCTTACTTGTAGCAAGTGATTATTATGCAACTTCTGAATTTATGAATGGCATTAAGACTACTGATTATGGTGAAATTAAAGATATAGATAATATAGATAAAATATACAGAGAGAGTGTTGTACAACAAAGTATTAAAACTTATAAGGAAAATATATATCCCATGCCGGATGAAAAACTAAAATATACAAATGATATTAATAATCTAAGATCTGAGATGTACCTTGATGCTGAAAAAGAGTTATTGAATAATTTGGATATGAATCTTTTTTATCTTGAAGCACCTACAGGAAGTGGAAAAAGTAATACAGCAATGAATCTTAGCTTTAAACTTATAAAAAACTGTTCAGATATAAACAAGATATTATATATATATCCTTATAATACTCTTGTGGAACAGAACATAAGCAGTATGGAAAACATATTTGGCGGTAATAAAAAAATAATGTCACAGATAGCGGTGGTTAATTCAATTAATCCATATAAAAATAAACTTAATAATTCAGAAGATGAGAATATGATTGATAAGGACTATCAGAGAATACTTTTAGATAGACAATTCTTAAATTATCCAATAATACTATCTACGCATGTGACATTATTTAATACATTATTCAACAATAAGAAGGAGGATGTATTCGGATTCCACCAGATATGTAATTCTGTTATAGTTATGGATGAGATTCAGACATATAAAAACTCACTATGGGGTGAAATTGTTACATTTTTAAATGCATACGCAAGGCTGTTTAATATAAAGATAATAATTATGTCTGCAACACTGCCCGACCTTGATAAGTTTATAAATGACAATAGCTCAAGTATAAAACTTATAAAAGATACAAAAAAATATTTTAATAATCAAATGTTTGCAAAAAGAGTTGTACCTGATTATTCTTTATTAAAGGCAAGCGGTGGAAAGACAACATTAGAAAAATTAAAATTACATGTATTAAAAAATAAGAACAAACGAGTGTTGATAGAATTTATTAAAAAGAAAACAGCGCAGGAATTTTATAAGTTGATAAAAAATGAGGTAGAAAAAAATGGAATAACAGTAAGATTAATGACAGGTGATAGTAATATTCAGGAAAGAAAAAATATCATTGCTGAACTTGAAAAAATTAATTCAGTCATTCTTGTTGCTACACAGGTAATAGAGGCAGGTGTGGATATAGATATGGATATTGGTTATAAAGATATATCCAGACTTGATAGTGAAGAACAGTTTATGGGAAGAATTAACAGATCGTGTAAGAAAAGTAACTGTGTAGTGTATTTTTTTAATTACGATAATGCCAATATGATATATCACAATGACGCACGTTTAAACAGTGGAAAGACACTTGAATGTGATAATATAAAAAATATACTTGATAACAAAGATTTTTCAAAATTTTACGAGTTGGTATTTGAAGATTTGAAATATGAATATAGCAGATATGGAAAAAGTAATATGTCTGATTTTTTCAAAGAATATACAGGACATCTTGCTATGAATAAAGTGGCAGAACGAATGAAGTTGATTGATGATAATATGGTGAAAATATATGTATATCTTAATATAAATAAGCCGGAGTATAGTTATAATGCAGATGAGCTTTGGAAAGAATATAAAGCATTGCTTTCTGATCCGGAACTTATAAATAACAGGTATCCGGAGAAAAAAGTACGTTTGCAGGAAGTGCGGAGTAAAATGAATGTATTTATGTATCAGATTCAGCCGGATTTGTTATGGGTTAAAGATTATGAGCAGATAGGGAATATTTATTATATAAATAATGGAGAAGATTATATTGATGAGTATGGGGTAATCAAATCAGATATGATAAAAGATAATGAGGAATTGTTTTTATAGTTCTTATAAGTTAAATATAATAAACTTTGCTTTGAACCATATACATAAAATTAAAAATTACCAGCTGATGCATACGTTAAAATAATGGCAAAGTCAGTAAAATACTGATATTACCGATAAGATATCGAAAAAAATAATGCTTGAATAATTTGCTGGTAATTTTTTGAAAGATAGTGTAAAATAGATAGGTATAAAGGATTTGAAATTTAAGAAAAGGCTTAAAAGCATGGGTTAAACAGTAACATTAGATGTATTGAAATAATGCAGTGCTGACACAGTTTGAGCGCCCGGCAGACGTTAAACAGTAACATTAGATGTATTGAAATCAGAATGTTGATTGAAGAACTATACACGGGTGTGTGTTAAACAGTAACATTAGATGTATTGAAATGCACTACCACCAAGTCCTATTGTACCACCAAGTTGGTTAAACAGTAACATTAGATGTATTGAAATATTACAGTTAAGCATAAAATAATCCAATGAATTACGTTAAACAGTAACATTAGATGTATTGAAATCTCATGACCACTCGTGCAAGATTCTGGAATGCCATTGTTAAACAGTAACATTAGATGTATTGAAATCCAATCCGCCTTATTCTGTTAAGTGGACGTATAATGTTAAACAGTAACATTAGATGTATTGAAATTATGAAAATTCTGTTGTTGAATTTACAACAAAGAAGTTAAACAGTAACATTAGATGTATTGAAATGAAGGGAGCGAAAACAATGGAAATCAGATCGGAAGAGTTAAACAGTAACATTAGATGTATTGAAATTTCTTTCCGACGATTGTTACTCTAATATCGCCGTCCTGTTAAACAGTAACATTAGATGTATTGAAATTTGAAAAGGCTGCTTTTATGTCTGTCGAGCTCGATAGTTAAACAGTAACATTAGATGTATTGAAATGGCGGTGACAATAGAGGTGGCCAATTCAGAGTATGGTTAAACAGTAACATTAGATGTATTGAAATATCGGTGTCTAATAACGGTTATGAGGGAGATCTTGGTTAAACAGTAACATTAGATGTATTGAAATGACCATTAGCAGCCAAAACAATGGAAAGGATAGCCAAGTTAAACAGTAACATTAGATGTATTGAAATGGACACGATTGCTTCGAAACAACGATCAGGCGATCAGTTAAACAGTAACATTAGATGTATTGAAATTCCACGATAAACCTTGTTGCCCTCTGCACTTCCTGTTAAACAGTAACATTAGATGTATTGAAATGGTAATAGGCGGTCAAAAGTTACTTGACAGACAAAGTTAAACAGTAACATTAGATGTATTGAAATTAGCCTCAACAATATTGTTAATTAACAGGTTCTCGAGTTAAACAGTAACATTAGATGTATTGAAATCTGTTCAACTTCAAGAAATGTCCTGTAAGGTGCTAAGTTAAACAGTAACATTAGATGTATTGAAATGTCACAGGTTCAATCTTTTCCTCGGATGTCTTAGATGTTAAACAGTAACATTAGATGTATTGAAATTTATAATACGTGGCTCTTAACCCACACCACGTAACAGTTAAACAGTAACATTAGATGTATTGAAATAACTTAATGTCTGCCACCCGTGCCCGTGGCTCAAATTGTTAAACAGTAACATTAGATGTATTGAAATCATATCCACATGAAGGAAGAAGGACAGGGAAGACGCTGTTAAACAGTAACATTAGATGTATTGAAATTAAAAATTGAATTGGATGAAACAAAAGCTATATTGTTAAACAGTAACATTAGATGTATTGAAATCAGCCATGGAATCATTGAAGCCTTGTACAGCAAGGGTTAAACAGTAACATTAGATGTATTGAAATGATATTGATATAAGCAGGGAGCGTATGGTGGCATTTGTTAAACAGTAACATTAGATGTATTGAAATAGGATTGTCCATTTAAGCCCAGCAAGTTTAAATGTGTTAAACAGTAACATTAGATGTATTGAAATGCATAATCAACTGGCTGTCAACCATGCCTGCTACAGTTAAACAGTAACATTAGATGTATTGAAATAGCTCGAAGAGCTTAAGCCACGTTATGGAATAGGCGGTTAAACAGTAACATTAGATGTATTGAAATCAAACGATTTAAACCGCAAAAAACGACATTTACTCGTTAAACAGTAACATTAGATGTATTGAAATCGAGTAGACAGACTGATAAGTGTTCCAATTAATAATAGTTAAACAGTAACATTAGATGTATTGAAATGTAGGAGATGCTTTTAGTGAAGGTATGTCAACCTTTGTTAAACAGTAACATTAGATGTATTGAAATACGACACATATATAAATACAAGAAAAATAATATCAACCAAATAAATTTGTGGAGTATAAAAATTTTTAGAATAGAAATGGAGGTTAATATGGATGTTAATGGAACTTTGATAAATTATTATTTTCATTGTAAGAGACAATGTTATTTACATGAAAACAGACTTAATATGGAAGATAACAGTGAACAGGTAAAGATAGGAAAAGCCATACATGAAGAACATGCGTATAACAAAGAAAATACAGAAATAGCAATCGATAATATTAGACTTGATAAGCTGACAAAAGAATATCTTACTGAGGTTAAGAAATCGGATGCAGATGTAGAGGCTGCAAAGTGGCAATTGCTATATTATTTAAAAATATTAAAATCTAAAGGAGTAATAAGAAAAGGAAAGCTTGAATTTATTGAAAAAAATAGTTGTGATAAAAAAACTGTAATATTAGAACTTACAAAAGATTTAGAGTATCAACTTGATGGCTATATAGTAGAAATACAAACTCTTTTAAGTCAGAAAACAATACCGAAGTGCATAAAAAAGACAAAATGTAAAAAGTGTGCATATTATGAATATTGTTATATATAATAAATTTCTAATAATGACAATTTTAAGGTATATAGTTTGGAAAGTGGTGTTATGGGCTATGGGAAGCACGAGATATATAATGTCAATGGGAGAACTGACAAGAAAAGATAACTCTCTGTGTTTTAGAAAAGATGGTAAGAATGTATATATTCCTGTGGAAAATACTAAGGAAATATTTTGCTTTAATGAAGTGAGTATCAACACTAAGCTTTTAGACTTTTTATCCAAGAATAATATTATAATACATTTTTATAATTATTATGGAGGCTATAGTGGTACATACTATCCAAGAGAACATTATCTTAGTGGTAAGCTCCTTGTTAAACAGGTAAATAAATATAACGAAGACAGAATGAGTATTGCCAGACCTATTGTACGTGGAATAGGATTAAACATATATGAGATATTATATCATTATTATAAACATGATAAAAAAGAGGTAAAAGAGACTATTGATTGGATTAAGAAAAATTTTATACCGTTGGTTGATGATGCTAAAGACATAAAAGAACTAATGGCATATGAAGGGGAGGTATGGATGCGTTTTTATTCCGATTTTAAATATTTTCTTCCAGAAGATTTTGTAATAAACAAAAGGGTTAAAAGACCACCAGACAATCCGATTAATGCACTTATATCATTTGGAAATACTTTGTTATATACGAAGACAATATCATCAATATATCAGACACATTTGGATCAGAGAATAAGTTTTTTACATGAGCCATCAGAAGGAAGATTTTCACTAAGTCTTGATATAAGTGAGGTATTTAAACCGGTTATAGTATTTAAAACTATTTTTGAACTTGTTAATAATCATAAGCTTCAGGTGGAAAAGCACTTTGAGAAAAATGTAAACTATTGTATTTTAAATGAAGAAGGCAGAAGAGTATTTATTCAGGCATTTGAGGAAAGATTAGAAAATGTGTTTACACATCCGCGGTTAAAAAGAAAAGTAAGTTATAGAACAGCTATAAAGCTTGATTGCTATAAATTAATAAAAAGTATTTTGGAAGAAAAGGAATTTGTTCCATTTTTATTGAAAGAAGGTATGTAATGCAAAAGGAAAAGAACTATAACTATGCATTTTTATTTTATGACGTAGGAGAGAAGCGGGTACAGAAGGTTTTTAAGATATGCAAAAAATATTTGTCACATTATCAGAAGTCTGTTTTCAGGGGAGATATGACACCGTCAAAATTTATAAAGTTAAAAAATGAGTTAAAAGGTGTTATTAACTATGAGGAGGATTTTATATGTATAATCAAGTTGATGAATAGTGACGTATTTGGAGAAGAAGTAATTGGAAATGCTGTGCATGATACAGGGGAAGATTTGATGATATAATAGATATTAAGTTTATAATTAGGTAAATATAAGTTGAACAGTAACATAAGATGTAATAAAATTAACAGGCACACATTTTAAACAGGAAAGGATAAACATATGCATTTTATTTGGTTAATACTGGCATTTATATGTATAATATACTACGGAATATGTGCCACATATGCGGGAGCGGGTTCTTCTTTTATATTCGTGTGGCTTATACTTGCGGCATTTTTTGCGATAATATTTGAAATAAGATGGATGACTATAAAGGGAATAATGAATGTGCCTGTTGTGGTTACGAGACTGATAATAGGAATGATTGCGGCAGGGGGCATATTTTTTGCGGCAATAGAGGGGTTAATAATATCGGACATGGTAAAAGAGCCTGATAATAACTGTGAATATATTATAGTTCTTGGATGTCAGGTAAGAGGAACACGTATTACAAAGTCACTGAGAAAAAGACTTGATAAGACTATAGAATATATGCATGAAGTGCAGGCTGATGATATGACGGATAAAAGTGATATCAATGCAGATAAAAGTGGTATCAATAATGAAGATAGTATATTTAATAATGAAAATAATAAAGCTGAAAGAGAAGGTAACAAAATAACAAAAAATATAAAGATAATTGTATCAGGTGGTCAGGGAAATGGAGAAGATATATCAGAAGCACAGGCAATGTATGATTATCTTGTGCAAAATGGAATACCGGCCGATATAATTATTAAAGAAGATAAATCGACTAATACAGAAGAAAATTTCAGATTCAGTGAAAAATTCATCGAAGACAAATCAGCTAAAATAGGAATTGTTACTAATAATTTTCATATATACAGGGCAAAGAAGCTGGCACATGCAAAAGGACTTGATAATATAACAGGAATACCGGCTTCAAGTGATAATGTATTATTTATTAATTATATGGTCCGTGAGAGTATAGGAATTGTAAAGGATTATCTGTGTGGTAATTTTCATAAGTAAATACATTGCAAATAGTAACATTATTAGTATATAATCAGAATTGTGCTGTATCCCATATGGGAGCGGTAACATTTTGAAAGGGGAAGAGACTTAAAAAGCCTCTCTGTCTGATATACAGACAGCACAATTTAATATGAAGATGGAAAAAACTAAGAAGATGGTTCTTACAGCGATGTTCACGGCAATTATTATTGCAATGGCATTTGTACCTTATATGGGGTACATTACATTAGGATTTATGAATGCGACTATCATTCATATTCCGGTAATAATCGGAGCAATCATATTAGGACCAAAGACCGGAGCATTTCTTGGAGGAGTATTTGGACTTACCAGCATGATTAACAATACGGTTAATCCGAACCTTACATCATTTGTATTTTCACCATTTTATAGTGTGGGAGATATGCATGGCAATCTTAACAGTGTGATTATATGTATGGTGCCAAGAATATTAATAGGAGTTGTGGCTTACTATGTGTATAAAGGTGTAAGCAGACTTCTTAAAGGTGGAAAAAATGGAAATGTTATTGCACTCGCATCGGCAGGAGTAGCGGGAGCATTAACTAATACAATACTTGTAATGAATGGAATATATTTTCTTTTTGGTTCAAGCTATGCACAGGCAAAAGGAATAATGACTGAGGCGTTATATGGAGTGATTCTTGGAGTTATAGGAACGCAGGGGGTGCCAGAAGCAATAGTGGCTGGAATACTTGTTACTGCAATAACTAAGGCATTGCTTATTGCATTTAATAAAAACAGTTATTCCAATGCATAGAAGTGGGAGTGTGTAGCATGGAATAATCCGTAGATATCATAGTTGGTTACTTTTGTCCCAACATCATTATATTATAGAATAAAGGATTATTATATTATATTATATTATATTATATTATATGGCTGCCACAGTAACACTTACAGGATATGGTTATTGTGGCAGCCTTGATTTACGCAGACAGCGTGGAAAATTAAGACTTGCATGATAGAAAAACAGTATCATAAACTGGAATTATTTTATTAATTAAAGATTAAAGAGGCAGATATGAATAAATATAAAAAGAATAACAGTAAGGGCATGGTTCTTGCCATTGATATGGGAAATACAAATATTGTAATAGGTTGTATAGATGAAAAAAAAGTATTATTTGAAGAGAGAATGTCAACTGATATTTCCAAAACAGAACTGGAATATGCAGTGCTTTTAAAGACGGTTCTTGAATTATATAATATTAAAAGTGATGATATAAAAGGAGCAATAATATCGTCAGTTGTACCGCAGCTTACAGGCATAATAAAGGAAGCAGTTGGAAAGGTTACAGGAATAATGCCATTAACAGTAGGACCTGGAATTAAAACAGGCCTTAATATACTTATGGAACAGCCAAGGCAGTTAGGAAGTGACCTTGTGGTAGATGCCGTTGCGGCAATACATGAATATGGAGTGCCTGCAATAATTGTAGATATTGGAACGGCAACGACAATATCGGTTGTCGATGATAAGAAGAATTATATAGGCGGTGTTATAATGCCGGGAATAAGGGTATCTCTTGATTCACTTGTATCAAGGACATCACAGCTTCCAAGAATAAGTCTTGAGGCGCCTCAGAAAGTTATCGGGAAAAATACAATCCAGTGTATGCAGAGCGGTATAATATATGGCAATGCTGCGTGTATAGATGGAATGATTGAAAGAATAAAAGAAGAAACCGGATTTTTAGATGGTACACCTGTGCAGGCAAAGGTCATAGCTACAGGAGGTCTTGCAGAAGTGATTGTACCGGAATGTAAGACGGATATTATATATGATAATGCTTTATTATTAAAAGGACTTAAGGTTATATATGATAAGAATGTTGAGTAAGAAGTAAAGATGGATTTTAAAAGCCATTTAAAATTTATAAATGCAGATAAGATGGTTATTAATTTTGATATTTATTTGACAATTATAAAAAATAATTTATAATAAGTTAAAAATAATATTTATAAAGGGTATTATTTATAAATAGTATCAATGACACTTTGACAAATCAGATGGAGGATGAGAGTATGCTTACGGGTAAAAATGTTATTTTAGGAGTTACAGGAAGTATTGCAGCATATAAGATAGCGAATCTTGCGAGTGCTTTAAGAAAGCTTAATTGTAATGTGGATGTAATTATGACAAAAAATGCAACTGAATTTATTAATCCTGTTACTTTTGAGACACTTACAGGGAATAAATGTCTTATTGATACATTTGACAGGAATTTTGAATATAATGTTGAGCATGTAGCACTTGCAAAAAAGGCAGATGTATTTCTTGTAGCACCTGCAACGGCAAATGTCATTGGCAAGCTGGCAGCAGGAATAGCAGATGATATGCTTACTACAACATTTTTAGCATGTAACTGTAAGAAGATAGTCGCACCGGCCATGAATTCAAATATGTATCTTAATCCGGTTGTTAAGGATAATATTTTAAAGCTTAAGCATTATAATATTGAGGTGATTGAGCCTGATACAGGACATCTGGCATGTGGAGATGATGGAATTGGCAAGATGCCATCAGAGGATATATTACTTGATTATATTATAAAAGAGATTGCCTGTGAAAAGGATATGGCAGGAATGAAAGTGTGTGTAACCGCAGGACCTACAAGAGAGGCAATTGATCCGGTAAGATTTATTTCTAATAATTCAACTGGTAAGATGGGATATGCTATTGCAAGAAATGCAATGTTAAGAGGGGCAGATGTTACTCTGATATCAGGGATAACAGCGCTTAATCCGGTTCCGTTTGTTAAGATGATTAATGTTGTTTCAGCAGAGGATATGTATAAAGCGGTAATGGAAAATGCACCGGCATGTGATATTGTAGTTAAGGCGGCAGCAGTTGCTGATTACAGACCGGAAACAGTTAGTGACAATAAGATTAAAAAGACAAGTGGTTTTAAGGAAATTAAACTGGAAGAAACTACAGATATCATTGCAGCACTGGGAAGATATAAAGCAGAGAAGAATATGGAGGGCAACGGACAGAATAACAGACCTTTCTTGTGTGGTTTCTCGATGGAGACACAGAATGTTCTGGGTAATTCCAAAGCTAAGCTTGAAAAGAAAAACATTGATATGATTGTAGCTAATAATCTTAGAACTGATGGTGCAGGTTTTGGTGCGGATACTAACATTGTTACTATTATAACAAAGGATGACTTTATCGAACTTGATAAGATGAGCAAATTTGATGTTGCACATAAGATATTTGATAATATACTTTCTATGATGGACAATTAATTATTGAAGCTGTGAATAGTATGTAAATGTAAAATTTAAGATAATTAAGATAGGCTGCCACATTAGGAAAATCATAAAGTATAGAGAATTTTTGCTGTTTAAATTTCTATATAAGGTTTTATATTCTATATGATTATTCCTTCTGTGACAGCTTGTTATTATATTTCTATAAATTGTATTTCGGTGAGGGTTAGAAGTTACAATACCATAAAATTGTAATAATTCAATATGTTAAAACATTAACAACACCTGATCCGGAATTAATTAAGGCATTTTCTCATCCAGGTATGCGGGCAGTTTTCATCTATATGTATATCTTGTAAATCTATATAACCTGATTTTTTATAAAATTCTGATACACGGCATTGTGCAGAAAGTTCAGCGGTAGTTCCACCGCTTTTTTTGATTTCACGTTCTGCATATTCAAGCAGTCTGACACCATATTTTTTTCCACGGTATTGTTTACATACGGCAATTCTTCCTATGATATAGCTGTTTCGTTCTTTAGAATAAAATATTCTACATGTCGCAACAGGTATATTATTTTCAGATATTAATATGTGTTTAGCTGTTTTATCAATTATATCAAATTCTTCATTAAATCCCTGTTCCTTTACGAATACATCTTCACGTATTTTCTTTGCTTCCAGTGGTAGTTCATCATAAATTTTTACTTGCATAATAATCCCCAATCGTTATAACTTTTTATTGTAAAATAAAAGACATCTGTAATTAAATCTTATAGTGTATATACACCGTACCTGCGATTTAATTTCAGATGCCTTATTATTAATGCAGGCAATAAGCAAAATTCTACGTCTGTATCAGAATCTGGCAAGTGCTGCAATAACTCGTTCCCCACCCGGTGATGGGTCACAGCATTATTTTTCTAGATTATAATTGTAAATAAAGTTAAAGTCAAGAAAAACTTAACAAATATCATGTAAGATACATTTACAGTGTTGATATATTAAAATCATGATTAATTTTCTGTAAAATCCCGGCTTTTAATTAATGTATCAGTGGAAAATACAGAACATTTATTTTATACTAAACCTACATATAAATAAATACATGCGGAATGGAGTTAGTGTGAAAAATAAATGTGACAGCTCATTTTATCACATTAAAGCTCGCTGAGGAAAGGAGATTATTATGACTAAGATATATTTTGATAAATTGTATAGATATGAAAGAAAAGAGGAACATTGTAGTGTAGCAATACCTGTAAAAGAAGGGATATTAAAGAGTGTTGATAATGTTGCCATACTACAGAATGGCAGCCCTGTTCCTGTGCAGGCAAAGGTGACAGCCACACATAAAGATGGCACGGTAAAGTATATGTTTGTAAGATTTATGGCAGACCTTCCGGCTAACAAAGGAACAGTGCTTGAATGTGATTATAACTCTGATATGAAAAATGATTACAAGGGAATTGTTATAGAGAGCTTGTCTGATGGATTTTATGTTGATGGTGATGGAATAAAATTTACGGTGAAAAATAACAGCAGCCATATATTTGACAAATTATCAGATGGCAATAAAGAATATGTTGCGCAGCAGTTTGTTGGACCATGCCTTATAGATAAGGATAATATATCTTATGATATGCATATTGATAACTGGGAGATTACAGAGCAGGGCAGGTTATGCACGATTTTAACCGGAAGAGGCAGTAATATTGTAAAAAATGCGGATGGAAAGTCTTTAAAAGAAGCAGATAATTCAGATGTACAGCAAAAGCAGGCGAAAACAGATATATATCAGAATGTAGATTTTGAGATTAGAATAACTGTATATGCAAAAAAACCTTGGATTGAGATAGGATACAGGATTATTAATACAACTGATAATGTGCTTGATATTGATTCGCTTGTATTTTATTTGAAGGCTGATAAAGATAGTATAATAAATGGACATGTACATGATATGAAGCTGGATTCACTTACGGATTCAACAGGCTGCGGTGACGGACTTCTTGATAATTCACATAATGATGGACCTGTATTTCATACAAGAGGAATTACAGAGTTAGACATGATACAGAAGAAAGCCCCTGTTAAAGATATAAGGACATTTGTGGGCAGCTCCAATTATAAGACTGATTTTTATATTGGTAAAAATGGAGAGTCAGTTAATAAATATGTCGATTCCCATTTTCTATTAAAGGAAGCCAATGAACATTTTGCAGAAGTATTATATGGTACATTTATGGCAGACAGGACAGATGAGCAGGGTGGTGTATGTATAACTGTATATCAGGCACAGCAAAATTATCCTAAAGCTGTTAAGGCAGATAAGTCAGGGATTGCAATAATGCTTGTTCCACAGGGGATAGACAGCGTAAAGATGCAGTCAGGAATGGCAAGGGAACAATGCTTTCTTATGCATTTCCATGCGCCGGATGAAAGTATAAAGGAGTTAGATAACAGAAGTCTTATATATCAGATGCCTGACAGACCATACATATCGCCTGCAGTGTTTAAGGAATCCGGTGTGATGATGGATGTATTTCCTGATGAAAAGAATGATTGTGTGGAAATGGCGTTTATTGGCAAGGCCGATGAACATGCAAGATGTTTTGGCATGATGAACTGGGGCGATTCATGGGATCCGGGTTATACTAAACAGGGTCGTGGTAACGGAAGACTTGTATGGAGTAATAATGAATATGACTATCCTCATTCATGTGCCCTTATGTATGCAAGGACAGGTGTAAGGAGGTTTCAGGATTATCTTTTTACTAATGCAAGACACTGGATGGATGTTGACGTCTGCCATTATAGTAAAGATCCTCTTCGTATTGGAGGACAGTGGGAGCATACAGCAGGACATTGTGAAAATGGCGTAATGGTATGTTCACATGAATGGGTTGAAGGTCTTCTTGATTATTACCATTTTTCAGGTGATAACAGAGGGTTTGATACTGCAATTGGTATAGGTGAAAATGTATTAAGACTTCTTGATACGCCAATGTATGCCAAGCCAGGTGAGGCTAATGCAAGAGAGACAGGCTGGGCATTAAGGACTCTTACTGCACTTTATATAGAAACGCATGATAAAAAATGGCTTTCAAAATGTGAATGGATAATAGACAGCTTTAAGATATGGGAAGAAGAATATGGCAACTGGCTTGCTCCATATACGGATAATACTACAATAAGGGTCGGATTTATGATATCTGTTGCGGTAGGAAGTGTTATGAGATACTACAGGGAATTTCCATCTGATGAAATAAAGAATATGCTGTTAAGAGCCATAGATGACTTAACAGAAAATTGTATGCTTGACTGCGGATTGTTTTATTACAAAGAGCTTCCTAGTCTTGTACGTCTTGGAAATAATACACTGCTGCTTGAATCATTATCTATAGGCTATGAGCTTACAGGTAATCCTGAATATCTGAAATATGGATACGGAACGTTTAGAAAAGCCATCAATGAAAAGCCTGGTTCAACTAATGGAAGCAAACAGATAATTGAAGATGCACTTATATGTGCAGGAGGAAGCACAAAAGGATTTGCACAGAGTTTTATTCCTCTTATTACATATTATAAAGACCTTGTAGAAGCGGGACTTTGGAATGATGAAATCCTAAGATAAATGTATAGAATTTATTTGTTAAATTGTTATTATAGAGTTATATATGTGTGATATTCCTTGGAAGACTATATAAATAAGATGGTGTAATTATACAGGATTTAGATGGTGTGCTGTAATGATATGATGAATTGGTTATATTCAATAATTGACTGTTATAATAATTAGTAGTAAAATTTTTATATAATGTTAAAAGCAATATAATACTTTTTACAAAGTTATATTTCAGTCTGAGCTGCCCCTTTCCTCTATAGTGATGGAAGCAATATTGTCTCAGTTGGGGTTCAATCTTCGATCAATAATACGCTATGCGAGGATTGCAGAGCCACTGATATGAAAAAGTCAGCACAGATGATTAGCGGACCGCAGCAGGATTTGCGGGCAGATCTTGAAAACAGAAAGCACATTTAGTGCGGAAAAGAGGTAATTTATGAGATTAGGAATCAGAGCACATGACACAAAGTATGCACCATTGGAGGAATTAATTCCCAATATACATAACCTTGGTTTTAAATGTATGCACATTGCACTATCTAAGTCTATCAAGGAGTTTAAGCCGGACATATGTACAATGACACCGGGACTTGCCATGTATATGAAGGAGCTTTGCATAGAGAATAAGGTAGATATAGCAGTACTTGGCTGTTATCTTAATCTGTGTAACCCTGACCCTGAGCAACATAAGCAGATTGTAGAAAAATACAAGGCTCACATAAGATTTGCAAGCGTACTTGGCTGTGGTGTTGTAGGAACAGAGACAGGTGCGGTTAATGTAGAATACAAATATGAGCCAGCTAACCATACAGAAGAGGCTCTTAATCTTTTTATTGAGAATCTTAAACCAATCGTTAAATATGCAGAGCAGTTTGGAGTAATTGTAGCTATTGAACCGGTATGGAAGCATATAGTATGTACAATTGAAAGAGCAAGAAAGGTACTTGATGCAATTAACTCACCTAATTTACAGATAATATTTGACCCTGTAAATGTTCTTTATACAGGTAATATCGACAGACAGGATGAGATTATAGAACAGGCATTTGATTTATTAAGAGATGATATAGCTGTAGTACACTGTAAGGATTATGTTGTTGAAGGCGATGAGCTTAAGTCTATAGCGGCAGGTACAGGTGGACTTAATTATCCATTACTTCTTAAGAAGATTAAGCAGTATAAGCCATATGTACACTGTACACTTGAAAATACTGTTCCTGAAAATGCTATTGCAACAAGAGACTTTATGGAAAATCTCTATGCGCAGGTATAATTCTACTTGTAATTTTCTAAGTAAGAATATATAATTATAATAATTTTCTATACATTAGACGCGGAGGTAGCGTATGCCAGAAGAGATTTTTTTATCTAAGGATACACATATAAAAACTAAAAAGATTGAAAGAGAAGTGGATACTCCGGCTGATTTTACAAGTCCGGAAGAGTTATATGATGATCTTGTAAATGAGATTAAGAAGTATCATCCGTCTACAGATCTTTCAGATATTGAAAAGGCTTACAGGATAGCTAAAAAAGCACATGAAGGACAGCTGCGTAAGTCAGGTGAACCATATATTATTCACCCTTTATGCGTTGCTATTATTCTTGCAGAGTTAGAGCTTGATAAGGAGACTATTATTGCCGGACTCCTTCACGATGTAGTGGAAGATACAGTTATGACAAGTGAAGATGTTACAAGTGAGTTTGGAGCAGAGGTTGCACTTCTGGTTGATGGTGTTACAAAGCTTACACAGCTTAATTATCAGCATGACAAGATCGAAGTACAGGCAGAGAACTTAAGAAAGATGTTCCTTGCTATGGCTAAGGATATACGTGTTATTCTTATAAAGCTTGCCGACAGACTTCACAATATGCGTACAATGCAGTATCAGTCACCTGCTAAACAGATAGAAAAATCACGAGAGACAATGGAAATCTATGCACCTATCGCACACAGACTTGGTATTTCTAAGATTAAAGTAGAATTAGACGACCTTTCGATGCAGTATCTTATGCCAGAGGTATATCAGGATCTTGAAGAAAAGCTTAATCTTAACAAGGCAGGAAGAGAGGCATTTGTTAAGAGTATTATCAAGGAAGTTGGTATGCATATCAGTAATGCGGGTATAGAAGCAGAGATAGATGGCCGTGTAAAGCATTTTTTCTCAATATATAGAAAGATGGTCAATCAGAATAAGACACTTGACCAGATTTATGATATATTTGCAGTAAGAATTAAGGTTGATACGGTAAAGGACTGTTATGCGGCACTTGGTGTAATACATGAGATGTATAAGCCTATTCCGGGAAGATTTAAAGATTACATTGCCATGCCTAAGCCTAATATGTACCAGTCACTTCATACAACACTTATAGCATCTAACGGACAACCTTTTGAGATACAGATAAGAACATACGAGATGCACAGGACCGCTGAGTATGGTATTGCGGCACACTGGAAGTACAAAGAGGGAACGGCAGGACAGAAGGGAGATGCATCAGAAGAGGCTAAGCTTAGCTGGTTACGTCAGATATTAGAGTGGCAGCAGGAGATGTCAGATAATAAGGAATTTTTATCTTCTATTAAGAATGACCTTAATCTTTTCTCTGATAATGTATACTGCTTTACACCATCAGGTGATGTAAAGAACCTTCCGGCAGGCTCATGTCCGATTGATTTTGCATACAGTATTCATAGTGCTGTGGGCAACAAGATGGTTGGTGCAAGAGTTAATGGAAAGCTTGTTCCTATAGATTATAAGATTAATTCCGGTGACAGAATTGAGATTATTACATCGCAGAATTCAAAAGGCCCTAGCAGGGACTGGCTTAATGTTGTTAAGAGTACGCAGGCACGTAATAAGATTAATCAGTGGTTTAAGCAGGAGTTAAAGGAAGATAATATTATAAGAGGTAAAGAGCTTATTTCTAATTATTGTAAGAGTAAGGGAATAGTTCTTTCAGATATTACCAAGCCTGAATTTATTGAAAAAGCACTTAATAAATATGGCTTTAAGGATTGGGAGTCAATGCTTGCATCCGTAGGTCATGGTGGTCTTAAAGAGGGTCAGGTAGTTAATAAGCTTAACGAAGAGTATAATAAAGTTAAGAAAAATGATATTACAGACAAGCAGGCACTTGAAGAGATGGTTCAGGGTGAAGCTGCCAAGAATCATGACAATAACAGAAAGAACAAGGGTGGTATTCTTGTTAAGGGAATACATGATGTTGCTGTAAGATTTTCAAGGTGTTGTAATCCTGTACCGGGAGATGAGATTGTTGGATTTGTAACAAGAGGAAGAGGTATATCAATCCATAGAACAGATTGTATCAATATTCTTAATTTTCCGGCAAGCGAAAGAGAAAGACTTATCGATGCTGAATGGGAACAGACCGGTCGTACAGGTGAAACATATAGCACTGATATTAATATATTTGCCAATAACAGAACAGGTCTTATTGTTGATATATCTAAGCTGTTTACAGAGTCTGATATTGATGTAAAGACTATGAACAGCCGTGTTAATAAGAAGAATATTGCAACGATTAATATAGGCTTTGATATTCATGGCAAGGAAGAATTATCAAAACTTGTAGACAAGCTGTTAAAGATAGATGGTGTAACAGATGTAGAAAGAACTACAGGCTGATTGAAGCTTGTTGCAAACAGGTTGTAGAAAGGCAGGCTGGTTAGATTATGTGATATTTTAAGACATATTACATAATCTTGTTAGTCTGCCATTTTATATACTTGTTTTAATGAAGCATATTTGAAAAGGAAAGAGAGGGTTATATAGTATTGAGTAATATTAAAATGGATTATCGCATATTAGGTGATGTTGGAACGAATTGTTATCTTGTTATTAATGAAGATATTAACGAATGTATATTAATAGATCCTGCTGATTGTCCTGATAAGATACAGCAGATGATTGAGAAAAATAATGCTAAGCTTAAGGCTGTTCTTTTGACTCATGGACATTATGATCATATTACGGCAGCTGATGATATAAGAAATATATATGGCGTTAAGATATATGTAAGCTGCGACGAAGAAGAATTGTTATCTGATACGCATATGAATCTTTCGGCACACAGCAGAAGACCTGTTACACTTAAGGCTGATGTGTATCATAGGGATATGGATATACTTGAGTTAGCAGGAATGACTATAGAGGTTATTCATACGCCGGGACATACAATAGGCGGCTCTTGTTATTATATTAAAGAAGCCGGAATGTTATTTTCAGGAGACACATTATTTGCAGAATCTGTAGGAAGAACAGACTTTCCAACAGGAAGCATGTCGCAGATAGTACATTCAATAAAGGATAAGCTTATGGTATTACCTGATGATACTAAAGTATTTCCGGGACATGGCGAGAGCAGTTCAATAGGATATGAGAGAAAATATAATCCATTTTTATAGTAAGATTTTTAAAGAGAATAGTGTGAAAAATCACACGGATGTGCTGATTTTGTCACACGGCTATTTGTTGCTGAGCAGAACAGATAGCTACTGATGGCAGAAGAAAACCGCCTGTGCTGGTTTTTCTACGCCTCTTCGCAATAATGTTGCTCAGAAATGAGGGTTATTATGATATATATTAAACTTAAAGACTGGGATTTTTATGATGATGCTGTTGTAATGGTTAAGTCATTTTATCCAAGAACTGATGTTAAACAGTTAAGGGAAGAGATAAATAATAAAGAAAAACCGGTCGTATTGGAAAATGATATTATTATAGAGGCAGAGACACCTGAATGGAATGGAAGAACTAAAAGGGATGTACATGATGAGTTTAAGAAAAATCTCTATATTAAGCTTAATAAGATGACCGGACTTAGTCTTCCATGGGGATATATGACAGGTGTAAGACCAGGGAAAAATGCAATGATTATGCTTGAAGAGGGAAAATCCGACGAAGAGATATATAAAGAATTTATAGACGGACATTTTGTTGACAGAAAAAAAGCACAGCTTGCATTAGGTGTTGCAAAAAAAGAACGTACTATACTTAATGATATTGATTATAAAGATGGGTATAGTCTATATATAGGGATACCATTCTGCCCGACAACATGCCTGTATTGTTCGTTTACATCATATTCACTTGCAGCATATAAGAGCAAGGTGGATACATATATTGAGGCGTTATTTAAGGAAATGGAATATGTATCTAAGGCCATGAAGGATAAAAGACTTGATACTATTTATTTTGGAGGAGGAACTCCTACGACATTAAGTGATGAACAGCTTGATAGAGTTTTAACAAAACTTGAACAGTTATTTGATGTGGAAAATACAATTGAGCTTACGGTTGAGGCAGGAAGACCTGACAGTATTACAAGAGAAAAGCTTAAAGTGTTAAAAAAGCATAATGTTGACAGGATATCAATTAATCCACAGACGATGAATCAGAAGACTCTTGATCTGATAGGAAGACGACATACGGTTGAACAGATTAAAGAAGCATTTATGATGGCAAGAGAAGAAGGCTTTGATAATATCAACATGGATATGATACTCGGACTTCCGGAAGAAAATGTTGATATGGTTAAGAACACACTTTCCCAGATAAAGGAACTTTCACCGGAAAGCCTTACGGTCCATTCGCTTGCGATTAAGAGAGCAGCGGCGCTTAATGTATGGCGTGATAAGTATCAGGATCTTTCTATCGAAAACAACTCCCGGATGGTTGAACTGGCTGCTGATTATGCAGAGTCTATGAATATGGAGCCATATTATATGTACAGACAAAAAAACATGGCTGGTAACTATGAAAATGTAGGATATAGCATACCGGGTAAGGAGTGTATATATAATGTCCTGATAATGGAGGAGAAGCAGACAATTATTGCATGTGGAGCCGGTGCTTCAAGTAAAATAGTATTTCACAATGAATCAGATGATAATCATTCTGTTAGAATTGAACGTGTGGAAAATGTTAAAGATGTAACTAATTATATAGAACGAATTGATGAGATGGTTAACAGAAAGAGAACATTTTTTTCGGAAAATTGTATCTGATTTGAAGCTTTTTTGCATCTTCGCAATAGAGCTGCGCAGAAATGAGGATTTATATGAAAGTAGTAGTGGCAATTGATTCATTAAAGGGAAGCCTTAGCTCACTTGAAGCTGGGACGGCTGTATCAGAAGGAATACATAGATGTATATCAGATGCAGAGGTTATTGTAAGACCGCTGGCGGATGGCGGTGAGGGAACTGTAGAAGCACTTGCATGTGGAATGAATGGAAGAATTGAAAATATTACGGTTACAGGACCTTTAGGGGATAAGGTAGAGGCAGCTTATGGAATTATTGACAATACTAATACTGCTATAATAGAGATGTCAGCAGCGGCAGGAATTATACTTGTAAAAGAAGAGGACAGAAATCCTCTTAATACAACCACATATGGTGTTGGTGAACTGATATGTGATGCAATTAAGAAGGGATGCCGTAAATTCATTATAGGTATAGGAGGAAGTGCTACAAATGATGGTGGTATAGGAATGTTACAGGCGCTGGGTTATGATTTTCTTGACACGGCTGGAAGAAATGTGCCATTTGGAGCAAAGGGACTGGCATTAATACAGAAAATTTCAGATGAACATGTTATACCAGAGTTAAAGGAATGTACATTTAAGGTGGCTTGCGATGTTACGAATGTGTTGTGTGGCACGCAGGGCTGTAGTGCCATATTTGGACCACAAAAGGGTGCTGTACCGGAAATGATTATACAGATGGATAACTGGCTTAAAAGATATGCGTATTTAACGCAGGAGAAATATCCGCAAGCAGATATGAAAAAGGCAGGAACAGGAGCTGCAGGTGGCCTTGGATTTGCGTTTCTTTCATATACTAATGCTATATTACAACCGGGAATTAAGATAGTTCTTGAGGAAACAAAGCTTGAAGATTATATTAAATATGCAGATATTGTAATTACAGGTGAAGGGCAGCTTGATGCACAGACAGCTATGGGGAAAGCACCAATAGGTGTCGCAGAAATTGCAAAAAAATACAATAAGACAGTAGTCGCATTTTCAGGCTGCGTCACAGATGAGGCAGACATTTGTAATAAACATGGAATAGATGCATTTTTTCCAATACTGCGCTCAGTTACAACACTTGATGAGGCAATGGATTCAGAAAATGCGAAGAAAAATATGGCAGCCGCGGCAGAGCAGGTATTCAGGCTTATAAAAAGATTTGGTTATAATTAATTTTCAATTGAAAAATTTCCTGATTGGATTAGAATATATTGCAGCAGAAAATGATGATAATGGTTAGTGACAAGGATGGAGAGCAGCTATGAAAGAAAAATCACCGGTAAGCAGGCAGTTATATGAGCTTATGATAAAAAAAGGATATCCGCATGAATTTTCTGATATTGTAACTAAAAATCTTAATACGGATTATACAGCACAACGGATGATATGGTATCTTGGACACTATGATTTTCTTCCTATGGAGGAGATTGCAGACGAGATGATATCCATTCTTAGCGACAGAAACAGGATTATGGAAAAAAAGGAACTTGAAAAAGTTAATGAGAAATGGAATGAGTTTCTTATGAATGGTTTTAAATTGTGATTTATTGAAATGCGGGATGTAGTGGGGAAGTGGCGGATTGTATTGGGAATTTTAAAACGATGGATGAGTGCT
>URAI01000016.1 GCA_900545725.1 uncultured Eubacterium sp. | reverse complement strand
GGGCTACTTTGTGACGCCTGCGGCACAAATAGCCAGTTCACTTATGAACTTGTGAGAAATCAGCACATCGGTCTGATTTCTCACACTAATCCTCATTTCTGAGCAACTTAATGTGCCTCAAGCCAGTTATTTCCCTGCTTCATATCTATCTCTAAAGGTACGGAAAGTGTTGCTGCATGTTTCATTCCATCTTCAACAATAGCTTTAACTTCATCTAATTCATCTTTATAAGCCTCTATCAGAAGCTCATCATGTACCTGTAATATAAGTTTGGACTTCAAATGCCTGTTCTTAAGTTCGTTATATACCCTTATCATGGCGAGCTTGATAATGTCCGCAGCCGTTCCCTGGATAGGTGCATTCATCGCAACTCTCTCTCCAAACTGTCTTTGCATGAAATTGGCTGATTTAAGCTCCGGTATCTGTCGTCTTCTATTATACATAGTAACAGAATAACCTTTTCCCTTGGCCTCTTCAACCAGACTGTCAATATATTTTTTAACATCAGGATATGTTTCAAAATATTTTTCTATATATCCTGCTGCCTCTTTTCTTGTAATGCTTAAATCCTGGCTCAATCCAAAAGAACTTATTCCATAGATTATTCCAAAATTAACTGCTTTTGCATTACGTCTCTGTTCATCTGTAACTTCATCAAATGGCACTTTAAACACCTGTGATGCTGTTACCCTGTGAATATCCTGCGCCGACTTATATGCCTCTATAAGCTTTGCATCGCCTGACATATGTGCCATAATTCTAAGCTCAATCTGTGAATAATCAGCATCTATATAGACACAGCCTTCCTTTGGAACAAATACTTTTCGTATTGCCCTTCCCATCTGCATTCTTATCGGTATATTCTGTAAATTAGGCTCTGTACTGCTTATTCGTCCTGTTGCTGTAATTGTCTGGTTAAATTTACCATATATTCTTCCGTCATCCTTTATATATACGGCAAGTCCGTCAGCGTAAGTTGACTTAAGCTTTGCAAGCTGCCTGTACTCTAATATCTTTTCAACAAAAGGATAATCAGGCGCAAGCTTTTCAAGAACGCCTGCCGCTGTAGAATAGCCGCTCTTAGTCTTTTTACCGTTAGGCATACCAAGCTTTTCAAATAATATTACACCGAGCTGTTTAGGTGAATTAATATTAAATTCTTCTCCGGCTTCTTTATATATCTCCTGTTCAAGAACTGCTATCTTTCCTGCAAGCACTTCTCCATATTCTGCAAGTCCTTCTCTGTCAACCTGTATTCCCTCAGCTTCCATTGCATATAATACAAATAAAAGAGGCATTTCTATATTATTGAACAAATCGGACATTTTCTCATGTTCAAGAATATCATTTAACTTATCCCATACTGTAAGATTAATATAGCTTTCAAGACATGCCATGCGGCAGAGTCCGTCCTCATTAATCATAAGGCTTTCTTCAAAAGAAGACTTTGACAAAAGCTCTGTCCTTGAATTGACATTTACCTGCATATAATCTCTTGCCAGTGTATCATATCCATATTCATCATTATTAGGATTAATAAGATATGCTGCTATTCCAACATCAGCAAACATGCTCTCATCTACTTCAAGTTCACTTTTGGCAGCATCTGGTGTATTCTTTTTAAACAAATGCAGATAAGACTTAAGATTATTGGTTATAATCTGTCTGGAAGTACATTTTTTACATATATCAGTCATTTCTCCTGCCAGATATTCCTGTGTAATAAATCCTGCTGCCGGTATAAAATATATATTTTCTTTATCAAACGCAAGCGATACAGCTGACAATATACCCTTTTCATAACACACAGAAAGTCCTATGTCACGTCCATTCTTAACAAGTGCAAGTGCCTTATCAAATACATCCTGTGCCTCATTAAAGTCTGCTACTTTCCTAAACTTATTATATATATCAAGCTCATTTTGTATCTGCTCACTGTCAAATCTCTTTAAAAATGATTTGAAATTAAAGCGTTTAAATAATTCATACGAATCAGGATTAAAATATCCACCAACTGCCGCAGACTCCACATCATAATCTATAGGCACATCTATATCTATAGTTGCAAGGAATTTGCTTAGCTTAATCTGCTCGACATTTT
Organism: uncultured Eubacterium sp.; assembly: GCA_900545725.1. Lineage (GTDB taxonomy): Bacteria > Bacillota > Clostridia > Lachnospirales > Lachnospiraceae > Lachnospira. The sequence continues at coordinate 33,598 of URAI01000016.1, read as the reverse complement.
CACTGATTGACTTCTTAGCCTTTGGCGGCTTGAGCTCTTCAAGGTGTTCAAATACATTTTCAATACTATGATATTTCATAATAAGCGCTGAAGCTGTCTTAGGTCCAACCCCCGGCGCTCCCGGAATATTATCGGACGCATCCCCCATAAGAGCCTTTACATCTATAAATTCAACCGGTGTTACACCATAAAGTGTCTCAACATCTGCCGGCAGATAATCCTCCACTTCCGTAACACCTTTCTTTGTCTTAGGTATTCTTATCTTGATATTAGTGTCCGCTAACTGTAAAAGATCCCTGTCACTTGATATTATTGAAACATCTATACCAGCTCTTGAGCTTCTCTTTGCAAGCGTTCCAAGAAGGTCATCGGCCTCAAAACCTTCTTTTTCAACTATAGTTATTCCCATAGACTTTAAGACTTCCTTTATCAGAGGCACCTGCTGTTTAAGCTCCGGTGCCATCGGCTTTCTCGTTCCCTTATACGCCTCATATGTCTTATGTCTGAATGTTGGAGCACTAAGGTCAAATGCAACGGTTATATAATCAGGCTTTTCTTCATCTATAAATCTGAACATTATATTAAGAAAGCCATACATAGCATTCGTGTGAATCCCCTCCGAATTAGTCAGGTCAGGCACTCCGTAAAATGCCCTGTTAAGAATACTATGCCCATCTATCAACATTAATTTTTTACTCAAATTATCTACCATGCCTTTCAACTTATTCCACTATTATTAAAAAGCAGACCATAATTATAAATTGTCCGTTATATTATAGCCGGCTTAAATATATTATATTTTAACCATTAGTATATTTACGTCAAAAAAATCTTATAATGATATATGATACAAGTGTAAGAAGTACAAACATTTCTGAAGTCCAGAAGCAAAAAGCCACATCCCTATTATGTTTCTTAACAGCTTCAATATTATTACGGCTGTCCTTTATCTTTGCTCCTATCAGTCCTTTAAAATCATACTTTTCAAGAAGCTCTCTATACTCTTTCTTTATTGGAATATTGTCCATATCATCATTAAGTCCATATTCCACTATATAATATATCTCAAATTCTTCTTTGCAATCATTGCACTGCTCTATATGATTAACAAATTCTTCTTCATCACTGCATGCAAGCCGTCCTCTGTCAAAATCCTTTATCATTGACTGATATTTTTTACAATCTCTCATACTAATCCTCATTGCAAACTTCCAATTCCCATTAACGATGTTATTATATCACTTCACCATTATTTTGTAAATTTGATGATTAGTGAGAATTATTTCTGCCATTCAAAATTATATCGTTATCAGTGGACAATTCATAAGACAATTTATAAGCAAAAAACTACCCATATCAGCATAGACCAATATGGGTAGTTATCATAATATTCACCGTATCAAAAATGCGGATGGTGGGACTTGAACCCACACGATGTTTCCACCGGCAGATTTTGAGTCTGCTGCGTCTGCCATTCCGCCACATCCGCTTATTAAACATATCAGCATTATTTATAATTCACTCTATTAAAAATATGAAGAATCTTATAAAACAATAAAGCCGACACACTATATTGAATTATACATACATATCCATTATCTGTCAAGAATTTTATTGACAGAATTTTATTGAATGCAATGGCGGACTGCATTGGAAATTTTAATGCAATCCGTCACTGCCACTCTATATTTCAAAAGCTTCTTCTTAAACTGCTGTTCAGGAAGTCCACGGCTTTCAGTTCGGTCAATCACAGGCTGTTATATAATTTCTCATACTCTCTTGCTGATGAATTCCATGAGAAGTCTGCTTTCATTCCTCTGTCAACAATCTTATTCCACTCACGCTTATGACCATAGTACACACTCTTAGCATAGTTAATAATACTAAGCATCTCATGTGCATTATAGTTAGCAAATGAGAAACCTGTTCCTGTACTTTCATATTCATTATATGGCTCAACTGTATCCTTAAGGCCACCCGTTTCTCTTACAATAGGAACTGTTCCATATCTAAGACTCATAAGCTGGCTAAGACCGCATGGCTCAAATAATGATGGCATAAGGAAAGCATCACATGCTGCATATACTTTGTGTGAAAATTCTTCTGAATAGTAAATATTAGCTGACACTCTGTCATTATACTTCCAGTCAAAATGCCTGAACATATTCTCGTATTTTTCATCACCCGTTCCAAGTACTACAAGCTGTACATCTTCAGCACATATCTGATCCATTACATAGGCGATAAGATCCATACCTTTCTGGTCTGTAAGTCTTGACACAATACCTATCATAAACTTGCCTTTATCTTCAGTAAGTCCCAGCTCTTTTTGAAGTGCCACTTTATTCTTCCACTTCTCTTTTCTGAATGTTACCTGATTATAATTAGCAACAATATATTTATCTGTTTCAGGATTATATACTTCGTAATCAATGCCATTAACAATACCACTAAGACAGTTAGAACGGGCATTCATAAGTCCATCGAGATGCTCTCCGTAAAAAGGTGTCTTAATCTCTTCTGCATATGTAGAACTTACTGTTGTAACACGGTCTGCATATACAATACCGCCCTTGAGATAATTAGCATCATCATATGCCTCAAGCTTGTCTGATGTAAAGAAATAATCCGGAAGACCTGTAATATCCTTAACCTTCTTAATATTCCAGATACCCTGGAACTTAAGATTATGTATAGTCATAACAGACTTAACGCCCTGATAGAACTCGCCCTGTGCAAATCTCTCCTTAAGATATACAGGTATAAGTCCCGTCTGCCAGTCATGGCAATGAATAATATCTGGTTTAAATCCAAGAACCGGTATAGCTGATAATGCAGCCTTTGAGAAAAATGCAAACTTCTCAATATCTTCATGAATCCAGCCATAAGGCTTAGAGCCAGAAAAATAAAATTCATTATCTATAAAATAAAAAATAACCCCATTATATTCAAGTTCAAATACACCTACATACTGTGTTCTCCATGCAAGATCAATATAAAAATGTGTCTTATACTGCATCTTCTCCCTATACTCCCATGGTATGCATGTATACTTAGGAATCATAACTCTTACATCATATTCATCCTTATTAAAATACTTCGGCAGTGAACCGACAACATCAGCAAGTCCCCCTGTTTTAATAAATGGCACCGCTTCAGATGCGATAAAAAGTACATTCTTCATACCTATTCCCTCCATATATTAATTATTCATATATACAGCTATATCAAAAATAATTATCGCCACAATCAGGTCATCTTTCTGATATAATATATCTGTATATAAAATAAAGTGCAGCCATATCAGCTACACTTTATTATATCATACATTGTTATAAATTACCAGTAACGTCTTACAGCAATAATCGACATTGTTCCACCCATATCGGCAGATGATATCTTAACAACATCTCCTGGCTGTGGTGCATGGATAACCTGTCCACCACCAATATATAAAGCTACATGTCCCGGATAACATACTATATCACCAGGCTGTGCATTGCCAATTCCACCTACATCAGCACCACCACCAGGGATAGCTGATGAAGCTGGTGATACATATATTCCATACTGCTTAAATAAGTAATACATAAGTCCTGAACAGTCAAAACCACTAGGTGACTTACCGCCCCATACATATGGAACGCCAAGCATTGCATATGCAAGGGATACTACACCTGATGCAACATTACTATTTGATGCAACTATTGAACTTACAGCAGCAGATGATGCCGATGCTGTTGAAGATGATGAAGATGATGAACTGCCTCCATTATATGAAACACTGTTAGAAGATGATGCCGCCGCTGCCGCTGCCGCTGCTCTTCTTTGTTCTTCTGCCGCCGCTGCTGCCGCTGCTGCTTCTACAGCCTTAGTAAGCTGTGCATCTGCATCTGCTACTTTATCTTTCTGATCTGCAATTGTAGCATATAATGAAGCCTGTTTAGCTGTCATCTGATTACCAAGCTCTTCCATCTGCTTCTTCTCATTTTCAAGAGACACCTTAAGGTTCTGAATCTCAAGAGTTGTCTGTGCTATCTCTTCTAACTTAGAACGATCATAATTATATACATTCTGAACATACTCCGCCTTATTAAGCGCATCACTCATGCTCTGTGCTGTAAGGAAAGCATCAGTTATAGATGTTGTCTGATCTTCATACATATACTTTATTCTAAGCTTCATGTCAGCATACTGCTGGTCAAGTTTAGCCTGTGTATCTTCAAGATTCTTATTAACTGTTTCAATCTCATCATTCTTGTCATGCATCTTTAATTCAAGATCATTCATTTCTATAAGTAAATTAGCAAGCTGGCTCTCAGATGCATTTAACTCTGCCTGTGCCTGATTTTTAAGATTTGTTAAATCCGATACTTCGTCTGCCCATACAGTAGATCCTGTAATACTTACAACGAGTGCTGTGGCAATAAGAGATTTTGCTATTCTTTTGCGCATAAATTCATTCATTCCTTTTCTTGATTTTATAATTAAATATTACTAAATATTACAATTCTGTTAAATTATTTTTAAAATTGCTTTAACATTATAATATAAAATACATAATAAATCAAGTTCATTTATTTAAAAAAACATAAAAAACGCCAATAAATATATGAATTTTTGTGTATTTTTATAAATTTTATTTAATATTATACTGTAAACGTATCTTATCAGCTATAAGTGCAATAAATTCTGAATTGGTTGGTTTACCCTTTCCATTACTTATTGTATATCCGAACAGCCCATTAAGTGTATCAGTATTTCCCCTGTTCCATGCCACCTCTATGGCATGTCTTATTGCCCGTTCCACTCTGCTTGATGTAGTCTGGTACTTCTTTGCTATCGTAGGATATAGTATCTTGGTAATGCTGTTGATAACATCATTGTCCTTTACTGACAGCATTATTGAATCTCTAAGATACTGGTATCCTTTTATATGTGCCGGAATACCTATATCGTGTATTATCTCTGTAATATCCGTTTCAAGTCTTCTGTCACTTACAGCTTCCGAATTATCCGCAAGCAATGCCTGTCTTTTATTAGTCTGTAATCTTTTATTGTTCTTCACATATCTTATACGGTTAATTAACATCTGATTATCAAATGGTTTCATAATATAATATGTTGCCCCTCTGTTAAATGCATCTTCCGTTACACTCTCCCTGCCTACAGCACTGATAACAATAAATGTCGGCTCTTTTGTTATTTCATTATCCGTCTTAACCTTTTCCATCACTGTAAGACCATCTATCTGTGGCATTATTATATCAAGAAGAACTATATCAGGCTGCTTTTCCTTAATTATGTCAATAGTTTCAAGTCCATTTGTTGCCATTCCAACCACTTCAAAATCTTTCTCTTCTCCTAATACATTTCCAAGTATACCAAGCATTTTTTCATTATCATCTGCAATAGCTACCTTTACCATTTTATTTTACCCCTCCTAAATCTAAAATGTAACATTTTCACAGTAAATTATATATTCAATGACAAATATTGGCAATACTATCTTTTCGCACTATCCGACTATTTTCGACAATTTTCATTTTAAACTATTGTATATCAAAGTGGTGCAAAATTGCGTATATGCTTCTATTAACAACTGTTTTCCCAAAATAAATAGCCGGCTTACAAGTGATATTTGTAAATAATCACATAAGAATTATTTTCACAGCACTTCCTTTATTTTAAAAAAGTTGTATTGACATTAAAATATAGATGTACTATCATCCTTTTAGATGTAGTATCAACTATTTATTACTTTCCTCTTACATAAACACTTAATAGATTGTTAATTGTAACTGACAACTGTAAACATTTATGGAAAATTGCAAGATAATCCATATTATCTGTCACTCCACCTGCATAATAACTTTCTATAATATATATACGCTTCTGTCAGTTAGCAATTGCCAATACCTGTTGTAAATGAAATTGATAATAAATATAAAATAATTGCAGGGAAAATAACATAAAAATCTCTATATAATTTTTATGCTTTGAAATAAATTTCCCCGGAAAGGAAGATTATTATGGATTCAACCCAAAGGCAGATTACAAAAATCGCCCGTGAAGTGAGTAAATTCACTGTTAATACTATGAAAGAAGAAGGAATTGGAACTGCTGAGTTTGACTTTATTCATCTTGTAAGACACAATCCCGGTATCACACAGGCACAGGTAAGGGAAAATTTAAAGATTGACAAGGGTGCAGCCGCAAGGCGTGCCATGCGCCTTGAAGAGAAAGGTTATCTTATAAGAAAGCCTAATCCTGACGATGGACGCAGCCAGCTTCTTTTCGCAACTGACAAAGCTGACAGTCTTAAAATATCCAAAGCAGCTATTGAATCATGCTTTTATGAATGGCTTCTTGATGAACTTGACAAAGATGAAAAAGAGGCATTTTGTAATACACTTGATAAGTTATACCAGCGTTCAAAAACCGAAAGGCGCTCCGGGTTTACTAATATCACCGAAATTGTTAATGATACTTTATTTAAAGAATAACTGATTGATTGACGGCAGTTTCCATAGCTGCAGCCTTATTAACATCAATTTATTTAAAGAATAACTGATTGACGGACAGGCAGCTTTTGAATAATCAGCATATCAATCCTATTATTCACACTAATATAAAATGAGGAGGTTCACTATATTATGGATGTTAAAAAATCTAAAGGCAATTCAATTAAACAGCATAAAAATACATCAGCTGAAAAGACCGCAACAATCTCTTATTACTTTTGGCGTGAATGGAAAGTTCTTCTTATTGTTACAATATCCGGTCTTATTTATAATACCGGTCTTGTCGCTGTTCCATGGTTTGAGGGACGGCTCGCCGGATGTCTTATGGATATTTTAAATAAAAATAAGACATTTAGTGCAATGCTCTATCTTGTAATAAGCTATATGGCTGTAATCCTGTGCGTACAGATATCAAGATATATTAAAAGATTTTATGTGCGTCGTTTTTCTAATAATGTCAACAAAACCATGAAAGGTATTCTTTATGGCAATCTTGTATCATTAAGTAAATCAAGACTGGAAAACGAAGGAAGCGGTGAACTTATTACAAAGGCCATATCCGATGTTGATGACTGTGCCGAGGGCATGCGTAAATTTACAACTGAAATATTTGATACAGGAATTGCCCTTGCCGGTTATATAATCATGCTTTTATATTATGATATAAGGCTTGCGCTCATATGCCTGATTTTCCCACCTATCTCATATATAATAGCTGAAAAAATGAAAACAGTCGTGCAAAAGGCCGGTACTATATTTAAAAAGAAAAACAGTCAGTTAAATACTGCAACGATAGATAGGATTACCAACGCAATCACATATCGTATATTCGGCTGTGAAAATAACAGAAATAAATACTATGAAGGTGTATTAACTGAATATGAACATTCTGCCGTAATGTCTAATATATGGATAAGTGCAATGCCGCCAATATATAACATAATATCCATGATTAGTGTATTGTTTATTATATATTTCGGTGCAGCAAATATATCATGCACAGGCTGGTCAGTATGGGATGTTGCTGCTTTCACAACATTTATATCATGTTATACGAAGCTGTCTGTCAAATCCTCAAAGGCTGCGAAATTATTTAATTCAGTACATAAAGCCCAGGTTTCATGGAAACGTATCAGACCTCTTATGTCATCTGCTGAATATAACAATTCATCCGGTTACCGCAAAAATGATAATTTAATCCTCAACAGTTTAGAAAATGATGCACATATATTTAACATATGCAGCAAGACGGATAATAAAAACACACTTATAATCAAAGACGGCGATTTTAATATGCAGGTATCCTCAGGGAATATCATAGGAATTACCGGTCCTGTCGCAAGTGGAAAGTCAACCTTTGGCAGGCAGTTTTTATGTGAACCGGCTGTCGGTTCTGATTCTGGCATACCTTTTCCGCACGAACCGGCTGCTGATTTAACATTGGACAAACAGTCTTCAAGAAATTCTGTTATCGGACATGCCGGCAATACTATTAAAGGTAGTGAAAACAATGACATTTCAGATAATTCTGCATACACTGGCTCTATTACATATAATGGTGTTGAATTATATACAATTCCCGATACATTACGCCATAATATTATAGGTTATATGGGACATGAGCCAGAGCTGCTTAATGATACTATTTATAACAATATTACTCTCGGTGATAACGCTGATATTGATAATATCCTTAAGCTTGTCTGCTTTAAAGACGAGGTTGACTCAATGGAAGATAAACAAAATACTCTTATCGGTGATGGGGGTGTCCGTTTATCAGGCGGTCAGGCACAGCGTACTGCCCTTGCAAGGACATTACATAACAGCCGCCCTGTAATGATACTAGATGACCCATTTTCTGCACTTGATAAAGATACAGAAGAACAGATATTTAAAAATATCAAAGATAAGTATCCTGACAACATAATCTTTATTATCTCCCACAGATTATACCTGTTTCCATATATGGATAAGGTTATATGGATTGATAATGGCAAAAAGACTGCTGCCACGCACGACATACTTATGAAAGAAAATGAACTGTATAATAAATTATTTAATGACCAAAGGACGGTGGACAATAATGAAATCAGCTAATCCGGCTAATAAAAATACCAGCCATGACAATTACTGCAAATATGAAAGAACTTCAAAAAGCCATTTATTCTCTATTATATCTGACACAATAAAACATCATAAGCTCCTAACATTTTTTATATTTTTTACCGTAGCAGGTGCTGTAATAATATCACTGCTGCCGCCTCTTGTATTAGGCTCTATTGTTGAGATACTTGCACAAAACAGACGCCTTCCGTTTTATTTTGCACTTGGCTACTTTGCATTAATTATCATAAACGGATTATTTGAGGCGGTAAGAGATATTCTCCTTACAATATTCGGTCAGAAGATTACCCACTCTATACGAAGCAGTCTTATGCAGAAAATGACACATCTTAATGCTGATGCATTAAGCAGACAGGAGCCTGGAAGCATTGTATCACGTTTCGTCGGCGATGTTGACACTGTCGAAACACTGTTTACCTCCGGAATTATCAGCATGATAGCCGATGCCTGCAAAATAATGAGTATATTATGTATTATATTTTTTAAAAACACAGGTCTTGCTATAATACTTCTTATTACTGTTCCTATAATATTTTTATTTACAAGAATTGTCCAGAAACATATGCTCTCCGCACAGCTTGCCAACCGTGCTGCCGTAAGCCGTGTAACTAACCACGTTCCTGAAACAATCAAATGTATCAGAATGATTCACAATCTGAATAAAGAAAAATATATGCAGAAAAAGTATGATAAATATTTAACAGAAAGCTATGTATCTATTGAAAAATCAAATTTCTATGATGCAATATACTCTCCTATTATATTAATATTAAATGCAGTTATTGCATCAATTGTCATGCTTCTATCAGCTTCCGGCAATGCACAGATACTCACATTATTCGGTATGTCTGTAGGCACTTCTGTTACAATCATCAACTATATATCGCAGATATTCTCACCTATAGAAAGCCTTGGAATGGAAATACAGACAATCCAGTCAGCAATCGCAGGCGTTAAAAGAATTAATATATATCTTAACCAGCCGGAAAGAAAGATTATCTCTGATTACGGCAATTATATAACTCCTAACAGCCATACTGATGGAATTAATCATACCAATAATACATCAACAGCTGCAAACAAAATTGAATATGGCAGAAATATTAATAGCAATCCCCAGTCCACCGCCAGCGTATTTTCATATAAGAATGGCAGCCAGCATATTAGTTCCCAATATAGTACACCAGCGATTCAGCTAAAGAATGTTACTTTTGGTTATGAAAAAGATGATATTATATTACATAACCTGTCATTTAATATTAATGCAGGTGAACAGGTAACATTATCAGGCCGGACCGGCGCCGGAAAAAGTACAATATTCAAACTTCTTCTAGGACTCTACCAGCCATTATCCGGTGAAATCTATATTAATGGCACACCGGTACAGCTTATTCCTGATAACAAAAGGCGACAGATATTCGGATATGTTGAACAGATATTTCATCCTGTAGCAGGAACCATCAAAGACCAGATTACCATTTTTGATAGTTCATATACAGACGAACAGATTGAAAATGCTGCAAAACTCGTTGGAATACATGAAGCAATTATTAAATTACCTGACGGATATGATACAATTTATGAACCAACACTATTATCACAAGGTCAATGGCAGCTTCTATCCATTGCAAGAGCTGTTATAACCAACCCATCAATCCTGCTGCTTGACGAAATCACAGCCAGCCTCGATGCCGAAACTGAGCGCAATATTCTCGATGCACTGTCAATAGCAAGCAAGGGCAGAACAACGGTATCCATATCGCATAGAGTTTATGGTGGCAGTCCTGGGAGAGTTATCAGCATATAATTAATTATATACTTTTATGCTGCATTGGCATTAATCTGGTCAATAACCTTCCTAATCTCCATCCATACTGACATGTCAGTAAATATTTCTACCACACTGCCCTTGTCAGTAAATGGTGATTCCTGAAGCACAGATAAATCTTTCATTATACCATTATGCACAATATACTCAACAATCTGATTTACAAAATATATCTGTCTGCTGTCGAGATTAACATCATTAAGAAATCTTGAAAAGGCTTCCTTTGCTGTATTCATATCAAGCCCTACAATCTCACGGACAAACTCACCTAACGGCTTATGTCCATATTCTTTCTCATAGTCATCCTTAGAACCGACCTCATTCCAAAGAATATGTTCCAGACTTTCTATATCTGATTCAGTCTTTTATGACGGCCATATCCCTTGCCTGTCCAGAAAATCTCCCATAAACTGTCAATTCTGTTTTTTAATTCACCTGTAATCATCTTTTAATTCTCCAAATTTCATGTATATTTTATTCAACAGTAATTAATCGCTGTCTTTGATTGTCTGCCACCGTAACTCTATCACTGTTATAAACCGTGCTAAATTAAGCGGTTTCATTTTTTAAACATAATATAATTAATTATATATTTCATCCCATCAATGTCAACTTTAACTTTATTATTTGTGAAGAAGCAAAAATGCAAATGTGATTTTTCTTGTGCCATCAGTGTATCATCCCATCATCTTCTCCATATATATCCCATACCCACACTTAGAATTATCTATAAATACATGTGTAACTGCTCCTATTATCTTGCCATCCTGTATAATGGGACAACCGCTCATCCCCTGCACTATACCATTGGTAAGTTCTAAGAGTTCCTCTGATACTACCCTGAATGTTATATTCTTGCTCTCGTTGTTAGACAACTCTTCTATTATGATAGGATATTCCTTAAATTCTCCTTTGACATACATTCTTATTGTTGCTGTTCCTTTATGTGTCTCATAACTATACCCCACCGGCATCATCTTTAAATCATATTCTTCTATAAGCTTAGTATCTATGGTTCCATATATCCCATTAGTACGGTTACTGTTAATTTCACCTAACACATTAGACTTTTTATAATCAATTGTTCCAACAAATTCTCCAGGCGTTCCATCCTCACCTTTTATTATTGAAATAATATTTGTTCTATATAACGCACCATCAGATATATCCAGCAGCTTATCAGTATCTGTGTCCGTAATGCCATGTCCCAATGCTCCGAACCTTCCACCCTCATCTATATATGTTACCGTTCCTATTCCCTGTGCATCATCTTTAACCCACAAACCGACCTTATAATCGCCATTGGTATCTCTTACAGGACGTATACTTACATCTATATCAGACTCATTTCTTCTTACTGTAAATATGAGCTCCCCACCGTTAAATTCACTTATAATATCTATAAGTTCATCCTTTCTGTTTATATAATTACCATTTACGGCAGATATATAATCTCCCGTTCGGATAACATTTTCACAGGGGCTTATCAGATTGCCATAAGAATCCTCAATATTTTCAGTTCCGACAACAAGCACACCATCTGTCTTCATATACAGACCTGTCTGGAATCCACAAGGGTAAACATTCTTTTGCTCTACCACATTGACATTGACTGTGCTGATATCAAATACTCCAAACAGCTTTATATCCATCTTATATGTTCCGGTACTTCCTGCTACAAATGTAACCGGTTTATTAAAATCCACCGTCTGTATTACATTATCACCTGTTACCGGAAGATTTAATTCAAGCGTTGTAGTTTTATTATTTTCTACATATATATTACGAGGGATCTTTTTCATAAGAATTCCTGCATATATTCCAAAACCCGCTGCAATAATAACACCAATCACAGTTAAAAAAAATAACCTGAATATTTTATTGTTCTTACGATATTCCTTCATAATCCACTCCATTCCGCAGGCACTTTCTAATGCTGTAGGAACCACAAGCCAAATGTCAGATTCAGCTCTGCAATAAAGGCTGTTTTGTTACACCTGCGACACAAATAGCCGGTTCACATACAAACTTGTCAAACATAGATAAATCCTATACTGTCAGTTATAGCTTAAAAACAACAGTTTATGCTTTTGGATGTTATATCTTATGAATATTATCTGCATATAATAAAATATTAATATAGGTTATTTTTTCTATCTGCTAAAAATATAGCAGTTAATATAATTGTTATTTTTTGTAATTTTTAAAAATTCTCGCTTTCTCCTTTAATTCTCTCGCATTATCAAGTGCTGCCTTAGTAAGTTCACTTCCACCAAGAAGTCTTGCAAGCTCCTTGTCTGATTCTTCCTCCTTCAACTGATATATGTCAGTTGTCGTTGAATTATTCGTGGAAGTTTTTTCAATCATAAAATGCGAATCTGCCATAGAAGCAATCTGTGGAAGATGTGTAATACATATAATCTGATGCACCTGCGATAATTCAGACAATTTATTAGCTACCATCTGTGCAGTACGTCCGCTGATTCCCGCATCAATCTCATCAAATATAAGTGTTCCAATATTATCCTGATTAGCAGTTACCGTCTTAATCGCAAGCATAATTCTTGAAAGTTCACCGCCTGATGCAATTCTAGATAACGGCTTAAGATCTTCACCCGGATTAGTTGATATTATAAAATGCATAAAATCATTACCATTAGCGCTATAATCATCTGTCTTTGAAAATTCAGCTTCAAATCTTACATCAAGAAAATTAAGATCCTTTAATGCGTCTATTATCTGTGTCTCCAGTTCCTTAGCCGCTTTCTTTCTTACATTGGTAAGCTGTGTACAGATATTATCAACGATAATTCTTTGTGCCTCTGCTTTCTGTGATAAAGTCTTTATAAGATTATCATGGTCATACAGCTTCTCAAGCTTACTCTTCTTATCTTCAAGATATTCTGATATATCCTTTATTGTTCTTCCATACTTCATCTTAAGTGAATTAATAAGGTCTAATCTTTCCCTTACTCTGGTATAATCTTCCTCATCAAATTCACATTGTTCGATATAATCTGATAACATCCTTGAAGCATCTGATGCCATACTCTCAAGGTCTGCCAGTGTATCCGCAATCTTTACAAGACGTTCATCATATTGTGTTACACCATTAATATCCCTTGCAGCCATGCCTGTCATCATCGTTATACTCTCATTTCCATCATCAAAATAGGAAACAGTGCTTTCAATGCTCTCCATTATCTTCTGTGCATTAGCCATCTTCTTAAATTCTGCTTCCAGTTGCTCATCTTCCCCATCATTAAGACATGCACTCTCAATCTCATTAACCTCATATTCCATAAATGAAATCTCACGGCTTCTGGTATCGGCATCAATATCAACTTCCTTCAATTCCTTAAGTATTCCCGAATATATTCCATACTCCCTTTTAAGTTCATTCTTAACCGGCAGGATACTGTCTTTTCCAAAATTATCGACAACGGCAAGATGTTTCCCCTCATTAAGTAAGATCTGATTATCGTGCTGTCCATGAATATCAATAAGATATGCTGCAACAACTCTTGCCTGCGTAGCAGTACAATTCTGTCCATTAATCTTAATTACTGAACGTGTCGGCATAATCTTTCTTGATATTAATACATCACCATCATCAAGCTCCTCTATATCCATGCTTCGTAATGTCTTTATGACTTCCTTATTATCTGTATGGAACATCAGTTCTGTTAAGGCGTAATCACAGCCCTTTCTTATAATATCAGCCGATACCTTATTACCTATAGCAATGTTAATCGAACCAAGTATAATAGACTTTCCGGCACCCGTCTCGCCTGTAAGAATATTAAGCCCATTATTAAAATATATATCCGCTTCTTCAATCAATGCAAGATTCTTAACATGTAAATTAGTCAACATAATATAATACCCGCCTTTTCATTCAAGATTCTCCCGCAAATCTTGCTGCGAGCCGCCAGTCAGCTATGCTGACTTTTTCATATCAGCGGCTCTGCAATCCTTGCACAGCGTAATCTTTGCCGGAGATTAAATCCCGACTGAGACAATATCGTTCCCTTTCCTATAGAAGAATGGGTCATCTCAAACCGGGATAAAAATAAAATCCGCTTACAGGAATTTCCTATAAACGGATTATATCACATATCACATATTAAGTCAAACAAATGTTCGATTTCATTGTTACTTATTAATTATATTTCTCAATCTGCCCATTACCTTAACAGTATCATCAACTGTTCTTACGGCACACATAATAGTATCATCACCGGCAATTGAACCTACTATCTCATGCCATTTTAATGCATCAAGTGCTGCACATACAGCCATAGCCATCCCAGCAACTGTCCTTATCACAATAATATTCTGTGCCATATCCATTGAGATAAAACCTTCTTTTAGTACACGGATGTACTTATTATTCATCTCAACATCAGCATTCTGTATTATAACATATCTTTGCTTACCGCCATCTACTGACATCTTAGTAAGATTGAGTTCTCTTATATCTCTTGATACAGTTGCCTGCGTAACATTAAAACCCGCCTTATTAAGAGCATCCGCAAGTTCTTCCTGTGTTCCAATGCTATATTTTTTTATTAATTCAACTATCTTATTATGTCTTTCCGACTTCATTGCTTCACCCCTGATTAATAATTTTTATTCAGTCATTTGTTATAATTATACACTAATCCTCATTCCATAGCAACTATGCTGAGAAAAAACACACTAACTATCAGAGTTATCACTCTCTGCCTTATCAATCCCTTATATACAGCCTCTCAAAAAACGCATAACCATCAATAGTTATCACTCCCTTAATTACTGCTTTATGACATTTGCAAAAAACTATGAAAGGCCGGTTTACATCTTCGTCCTTATTCTTTGTAAGAAACTCAATTTATTAGTCTTTATAAGTCTTGTCTTCTTATCTGATCTTTTAATAACAATTCTGTCTCCGGATATCATATGACAGAACATTTCACCATCAAAAGTTGCCACCCTTTCTTCTTTAAGCTTTTTATTATCTCCTATCTGTATGCTTATCTCATCATCAGCACCAAATATAATACTTCTTTTGTTAAGTGTATGAGGACATATAGGTGTAAGCATAAGAAGCTGCGCATTCGGCTGTACAATAGGTCCGCCAGCCGAAAGACTATATGCCGTAGACCCCGTTGCAGTAGATATTATAACACCATCTGCCGAATATGAATTAAGATATTCGTCATTAACACACACATCAAAATCAATAACACTAAGTATTCCTCTTCTGTTAATAACGACATCATTAAGCGCTGTATTCTGATAAATAAGTTCATTATTCCTATATACATATCCGTCAAGCATCATTCTGCTGTCAATCTCAAATCTGCCCTCATCAATCTGGCATAGTGTTTCTTTAACATTATCCATATCGGTATCTGTAAGAAATCCTAACGTACCGATATTCACACCAAGCAGCGGAAGTTCCCTGTCAATAAGATCTCTTGCCGCCTGAAGCAGTGTTCCATCTCCTCCGAGTACAATTACACAATCGGTATTCTCCGGAACAATATCGGCATTGGTATATCGGTACTGTGTGCCATCTGTATCCTCATCAATATCCTGACAGCCACATTGCTTTCCCATATCTTTAAGAAATCCCATAATGCGGTTAGTCATTTGATGTTCCGGGTCTTTATTCTTATTAGCTATAATATAATAATTGTTAAAGCTCATTATCTAATCCTCTTAATCAAGTGTTTCATGTGCTTTTTCCACTATATTCTGTGGCACAAATGGTATATGTTCATATATGCCCTCTGTATGCTTCTGCAAATGGAGAAGATATTCTATATTCCCCTCCGGTCCCTTTACAGGTGAAAATTCCAGATTAAGCACTTCAAATCCAATAGAAACAGCATATTCTATAACTTTATTGATAACCTCAAGATGTACAGCCTTATCTCTAACTACGCCATGTTTTCCAACCTTTTCACGTCCTGCCTCGAACTGTGGCTTGATAAGACAGACAATCTGTCCATCATCTGATAAAAGCTCCTTTACAGGACCTAATACTTTAGTAAGTGATATAAATGATACATCTATGCTGGAAAATTGTATCTTATCCGGTATATCATCAGGAGTTACATATCTTATGTTAGTCTTTTCCATGCATACAACACGCTCATCATTTCTAAGCTTCCATGCAAGCTGTCCATGTCCTACGTCAACAGCATATACCCTGACAGCTCCATTTTGAAGCATACAGTCAGTAAATCCACCTGTTGAAGAACCCACATCCATGCATATTTTTCCTTCAAGTGTGACATCAAAATTAGCCATAGCCTTTTCAAGCTTCAGGCCTCCCCTGCTTACATATTTAAGTGTATTACCCCTGACTTCAATATTAACTTTATCATTAAAACTGGTTCCTGCCTTATCTTCCTTCTGTCCATCAACATATACGTTGCCAGACATTATTATAGCTTTTGCCTTTTCTCTTGATTCTGCAAGTCCTCTGCTGACAAGCAGAACGTCTAATCTTTCTTTACTCAATGTTTCAGCCTTTCCTGTATTTTTATTTCAAATAATAACCAATATCCATACTATACATGCGTAATTTACTATTAATGATAATTCAATCTATTTTCAATTACACATTTTTATATACATTAAAATCTTTCAAGCTCTTTATAATATGAATCAATCCTGTCAGTTACGCTATCCTCATCTATACCCGCTTCACATTTTAAAATATCAACACTTCCATGCTCAATATAATCATCCGGAAGTGTAATATTCTGTACATGTATATCATAATTATGTTCAAGTACAAACTGGCTTACCATCTCGCCAAATCCGCCTGTAAGAACATTCTCCTCCATTGTAACAAGAAGCTTATGCTCATTTTGACACTTAAATATTATATTCGTATCAAATGGTTTTACAAAACGTGCATTAATTAGTGTTACATTATATCCCCGTTTTTTAAGATTCTTTCTTACAATATCCGCCGTCTTAACCATATTGCCTACAGCAATAATTGCAATCTGGCTCTCCTTATACATAACCTCTGCTTCTCCAAGCTGTACAGGCTGCTTAAATTCCTCAAAATCCATAACAGCATTTCCCCTTGGATATCTTATTGCAAATGGTCCCTCATAACTTTCAAGTCCAAATTCCAGACCTATTTTAAGCTCCCATGCATTCTTTGGTGCAAATATAGTCATGTTAGGTATTGATGATAAAAATGATAAATCAAATATTCCCTGATGTGTCTCACCATCACTTCCAACAAGTCCTGCCCTGTCAATTGCAAATACAACATGTAACTGCTGTATACATACATCATGCAGTATCTGGTCATAGGCTCTTTGTAAAAATGAAGAATATACGGCAAAAACAGGTTTTAAGCCGCCCGCTGCCAATCCAGCAGAAAACGTAACCGCATGGGCTTCTGCAATTCCCACATCATAGAATCTTTCCGGAAACCATCTGGAGAACTTTGCAAGTCCTGTTCCTCCCGGCATTGCCGCCGTTATTGCAGCAATCTTTTTATCTTTTTTAGCCAGAGAACATATAGCATCACTAAACACATCCGAATATGTCTTAGACTGTGATTTTGCTATAACTTCACCTGTCTTAATATCAAATGGCGCAATTCCGTGGAATTTACTAGGATTTCTCTCTGCCGGCTTATATCCACGTCCCTTTTGTGTAACCACATGAACAAGCACTGCATGGTCAATACGCTTTGCAACCTTAAATATCTTGATAAGCTTGTGTATATCATGTCCATCTACAGGTCCAAGATAAGTAATTCCCATACTCTCAAACATCTGGTTAGGAATAATAAACTGCTTAAGGCTTGACTTTGTCTTTTTAAGATTTTCAACTATTGTTTCACCCTTTGGCAGCTTATACAATGTATTCGCAATACCCTCTTTAAAATCATAATATGAATCAGATGCACGGACTTCTCCAAGCATCTTTGAAACCCCACCTACATTTTCCGAAATAGACATATTGTTATCATTAAGAACAATTATAAAATTACCTTTAAGTGATGATGCATTGTTGAGAGCTTCATATGCCATCCCACCTGTTAATGCTCCGTCACCGATAACCGATACAACATTATAACATTCCTTCTGGGCTTCCCTTGCAAATGCATAACCAAGCCCTGCAGAAATTGAAGTTGAACTGTGTCCTGTATCAAATGCATCATAATCACTTTCATTTCTCTTAGGAAATCCACTCATTCCTCCGAACTTACGAAGCTGGTCAAACTGATTCTTACGTCCTGTAAGTATCTTGTGAGTATATGACTGATGACCGACATCCCATATAAGCTTGTCCTGTGGAAGATTAAATACTATATGGAGTGCCATAGTCAGCTCAACAACACCAAGATTAGAGGCCAGATGTCCCCCTGTAACACTAATCTTTTTAATCAGAAACTGTCTGATTTCTTCTGCAAGCTGGTTATATTCTATCGGATCCAGTTTCTTTATGTCATTCGGCTTATTAATCTTTTCAAGTATCATATAATAGACTTGCCTTTCTATTAACCGGTAACAACTCTACTTTTCTCTGTTAATCAGCTTTAATATAAGACTGACAAGAAAATCATTATTTCCGTATTTATTAATTATATCCACAGCTTCTTTTGATAAAGCTTCTACATCCCTGTCAGCCTTATCCATTCCATATAAAGTAACATATGTAGTCTTATTATTCTTCTCATCACTAAATACCGGCTTACCTAACTTTTCCTGCGTACTTGTAACATCAAGAATATCATCCTTTATCTGAAATGCCACGCCGACCTTATTACCTGCTTTCTCAATATCAGCAACTGCGCTTTCATCCGCTCCCGCAAGAACTGCTCCTGCCATAAATGCCGCCTCAATAAGCGCTCCTGTCTTAAGATTAAATATAAAATCCAACTGCTTATCATCCATAGATTTATCAGTAAGCCATACATCTAAAGACTGTCCGCCTACCATGCCATATATTCCTGCTTTATATGCAATAATCTGCGCAGCCCTTACTGCCTTAACTACTTTATCTGCTGTAAGCTTAGTAATTGATGATAACATTATCTCATATGCATAATTTAATAAAGCATCCCCTGCAAGGATTCCAAAATCCTCACCATACTTTTTATGTGTTGTAAGTCTTCCTCTACGGTAATCGTCATTATCCATCGCAGGAAGGTCATCATGCACAAGCGAATATGAATGTATACATTCAAGTGCTGCCATAAACGGATACACTTCACTTTCATTATCTCCGCCAAATAATTTATAAGTTTCAAGCATTATAAGTGGTCTCACCCTTTTTCCACCTGCTTCAACACTATAATTGGCAGCCTCAATAACTCTATGCTGCATACCCTCTTCTTTTGGAAGATACTCCCTGATAACTCTGTTAATATCTTCTACTTTGAGCTTAAGCTGTTCATTATAGTTCATCCTGTCCACCTTCTCCATCATTTAATATAATAATCTGTTTTTCAACCTTATCAAGCTGCTGGCTGCAGTTCCTGACAAGCTTTATCCCTTCATTATATACCTTAAGTGACTCATCTAATGATATATCAGGCTGTCCGAGCCTTTCCAATATCTCCTCCAGTTTTTCAAATGACTGTTCAAGAGTCTGTCCCTTAGCCATATATATCTCTCCATTTCTTACGATAATATTATTTTCATTCCATAATATTCTAATATATGTGTATAATACTATTATTGCTATTAAAGCACCAATATATACCAGTATTCCTGTTGTCCTGCTAAACACCTGAAATGTTCAAAATCTAAAATTATACCGTATGTTATAATCCGGTATATAATTATTAGTCAGTTGTAACAGAATCTACACTGGTATCGGCATATCCATCCTTAAACTGTACTTTAAGCTTATCTCCACGCTTAAGCTTTCTGACAGAAGATACCTTTTCTCCATTCTCATTCTGAACATAAGCATATCCTGCCGATAATCTTGTAAGAGGCGATGCTTCCTGCAGCCTTGATGCATATATCTGAAGTCTGTGGCGTGCATCTTTATATTTATTCATTATAATATTATTAAGTGAATCTTCTATACCCATAAGTCTTTGTCTGTTCTCATCTAACTGATTAAACGGACTTAAGAATCTAAGCTTTAATTCACACTTATCAAGATAATTCCTTTTCCCGTCAATTATTCCCATAAGCGAAGAATTAAGTGCTTCATTATATGCCATAATTTTCTGTTCTATAAGACTTATATCCGCAACCGCAAGCTCAGCTGCCGCTGACGGAGTAGGCGCTCTCAAATCCGCAACAAAATCAGTTATCGTAAAATCAGTTTCATGTCCTACAGCAGATATTATGGGTGTCTGTGCATCAAATACCGCCTCTACGACCATTGGCTCATTAAATGCCCACAAATCCTCTATTGAACCTCCACCTCTGCCTGCAATAATGACATCCAGTCCCATCTTATCAAGTGTTTCAATACCTTTTACAATACTATACTTCGCATTATCTCCCTGAACAAGAGCCGGATATAAAATAAGTGATACATATGGGTTACGTCTGTAGGCGATATTCATAATATCATGGATTGCAGCCCCTGTAGAAGCCGTAACTATTCCTATTTTTTTAGAAAATAATGGAATATGCCGTTTATATTCATTAGCAAAATATCCCATCTGTTCATATTCACGCTTCAACTGTTCAAAACGTATATATAAATCACCCAGTCCATCCTGTTTTATCCCGGATGCATATAACTGATATCTGCCATCACGCTCGTATACATCTATACGTCCGGTAACTATAACCTGCATCCCATTCTCAAGCCTGAATGTAAGCTTAGCTGCCTGACTTGCAAACATAATCGCTGATAACGTTCCCGATTCATCCTTTATGGTAAAATATACATGCCCTGAGGTATGATATTTACAGTTGGATATCTCGCCTTTTACAGAAATACGACTCAGAACAAAATCCTGTCTGAACATATTTTTAATATAAGAATTAATCTGTCCAACTGAATATACTCCTGCCATCGTAATCCTCAATCCTCATTTCCGTACAATCTACTGCTGCTTTACAACCTTTGCAAGTACTCCGTTAATAAATGATGGTGCATTATCTGCTCCATATTTCTTAGCAAGCTCTACAGCTTCATTAATTGCAACATTTACAGGAATATCATCATCATAACATATCTCATAAATTGCAAGTCTCATAATAGCAAGTTCTGCCTTACCTAATCTGCTTACCGGCCATCCTTCTGATACAGAATCAATTTTTTCATCAAGTTCAGGTATTAAAGCCGCAATAGTGCCTGTCTTATCTGATATATACTCTCTGTCTGCATCATCTATTGACGGAAGTGTTTCCATATATAATCGGATCTGCGAATCTAATTCATTAGTGTCATGAAATTCTACTCTGAATAATAATTTAAAAATATGTTCCCTGATTGTAGATCTAGTCATTATAATCCCCATTCCGCCGCATAAGCGGCATTAAAATTAGTATATTGGTATTCTGATTACAGATACAATCTTTAACAGATGTACACCATAATCCACAAAAAAATAACCTCGAAACCAGTTATTATGATTCCGGGTCATAAAAGGAAATACAAGATGGCAGCCACATTAAATGTGAATACCATCTGTATTCCTTATAATAAATGTCTTATGCTTATTCTGCCTCTGTATTAACAGCAGCTATTCTGATATTGACATGTGAAACCTCAAGTCCTGTCATAGTCTCAATTGCTGACTTAACCTTCTCCTGAACTTTCTTTGATACTTCCGGAATCTGATATCCATATTCAAGATTAAGTGCTAATGCTACAGCTACTGTATCATCCTTAACTGATATCTTAACACCCTTTGAAAGATTCTTCATACCCAGCTTACTTACAAGCTCATTGGTTATATTGCCTGCCATAGATGCAACACCTTCAATCTCCGTTGCTGCAAGTCCTGCAATAATTGCAATGACCTCATCCGCTACCTTAACCTCACCTATATTATTCACGTTCTCATGTATAGTATAAGTGTTACCTCTATCTTCAAACTCTTTAGTCATAAGATGAACCTCCTATTATCCATTTGTACTTATTACTATTATAATCAATTATTTCAATTATTGCAAACATTTATTGTAATCTTGTCTGCTGTTACACCTGTTTTTCTTTTTATTATATCTTCTATCTGCGCTCTCTGTGAGTCTGTAAGCTGTGTTTTATTAACCACAACATCTGCATTTCCATCCGTTAATGATACAACAACATCATTAAAGCCTTTGGCTTCAAGCAATAATTCTGCCGCAATTTCTTTTTCAGAGGATTCTGTAATAGCTGAAAGCTTCGCCACCGCTTCGGCCTTTGATGCCTCTGTAAGTGATGAATTATTGATAATGTCCATCAGTGACTCTTTATTTTTGGCTCTGATCTGTTCCCTGTTTAGTTTTGCCGCCGATATAACACCTGATGCCACACCATTTCCCGATGTAAGCACAACACTTCCCGGCTCGGTAAGACTCTGCTCATCCGGCTCTGCATCGTTACTTAATATATCATTTGATGCCTCATCGACCGGATTAGAGGTTGCCGATACTTCCTTTTCAGTCTGTGATGAGCTTTTAACTGATATTATATCTGAAAGGTTTCCTGTGTAATTTATGTATCCTGCAATAGCTATCATTATCGCAAAACCTGTAATAACGACCTGATTTCTTTTAATTTTTTTCACATTAACCTCCATTCTTATGATGCCTGTGTATTATGACATCTTCATTACTTTTATTTTATGTGCTGCAACTCCAAGCAGCGCTTCTATGGCTGATGTAATATCAGCTTCAACAGTTCCATCACCACCTCCCTGTGCTGCTACGATAACGCCTTCAATTTCCGGCATATTTTCTCTCTTAACAAATGGTGCATTGCCATCAGAGGTATCATACATTATATTTTCTGATGTACTCTGTGTTTTTTGCGAAATCCTGCTTCCTCCTGTGCTGTCATTCTCACTGACATTTTCTTCTGATGAATCACTATCTGTCGCAATAATTTTCTCTGCTGTATTCTTTACGCTTACAATAACCTGTGTTTTTCCTACTCCTTCAACCTTAGACAAAAGCGATTCAATTTTATTTTCAAGATATTCCTCATACGCCCTTGCTGAATCTGATGTACTATCACTGCTGCCGCCTGACTTTCCTTCCGCAGTATATGCCTGACTATCCGTCTGGCTTTTAATATTTTTATTGCCAGCTGTGCTTTTACCCATAGGAAGTGATATCACAAGCAGCAGCACTCCTATAAGTACTACTATTGTTATTGTATCTTTCCCCGATTTATTCATAAAAAAATCAATTATTCTTTTAAAATTAATTTTTGTTTTCACACTTCCCCCATTCTAAAGCAGTATTTCTGCTATTTATATACTATGTCAATAACATCCTCGGATATATTATACATTTCTGACAGTTTCCGCTTTAAATCTGATATCTGCTGTGTCACTGTATCGTCTTTTATCACATCTTTCTCTTTAATCCTTATCTTTTCAATCTCTATGCTTATATTATCTTTTGTATTTTTATATGTATCTTCACTGTCCTTTGCCATACTTACAACAAGCTTCATGTCCTGTATATTTCCAAAGCTGTCGCTTTGTTCATCTTCATCAATAATTACCTGTGTGGATACAGGATACAGTCCCTCTTCAAGGGTAAATGTATCCACATCCTTTTCAACCTTTGCAATATAGCTGTCGAGCATGGCACTCCCTGCTGTCGAGGTATACTTTAATTCATTTTTTAACTGTTTCATACTGCTGCCATTTTGAAACTTCTCATATATCTGTGAAAATGAAAATGAGCTGTTAAAAAGTTCAAGCACCGGTGTTATACATATCACAAGAAGTATTATTCCACAGATATATTTTATATATTTCTCATATTTTTGTGATGGAACAAGCCTTATAAAAATATTTGAAATAATACATACAATAAATATCTGCCGTCCCCATATAATTATACTCTGCATATACCACCCTTCTGTAAATAAATTACGCCATACATATTACTGCTGTTATTAAAATAAACAGTCCTGCAGCTGTAATAACTATAAGCGCCATAAGTCCTATCGCATCCGCAATGGTGCTGACTGCCTTAACAATCATTTTATCTGCCACAGGCTCAACAGCCGCCGCCGTTATCTTTAACATGCCTGAAAAAACTATAAGCTTTAAGATAGGAATACTGCATATAATAATTATTACAATTATTGCTGCTGTTCCAATTCCATTTTTTATAATAGTCCCTGCTCCAATCACAGTCTGTCCAACAGTATCAAGCGAACCTCCAATAACAGGAATTGACTGTACCGCCTTGTAAAACAGCTTTCTTTTTACAGAATCCGCCGCCGGTGCCGCCATTGCTTTAATTCCCCCAAGTCCTGTAAAAAATACTACCGCAGCCTTACAGCTTATCTTAACTGCCGATGGTACAAGAGCCGCCGCCTTAGAAAAATATTCTTTTCCGGTAATACTGTCTGACATTGAAAATACAACATATATTTTATTAAAGGGCAGCAGAATATTCTTAAAAAACATATTTACAAATGTTATTAATATAAGAACAACATCATAATAAGCCGCTGCTGTTATATTTCCTGAGGCGGCTGCCACCGTTGTAAAAAATACCGGAATCACCGCTTTATATGTATTTATTCCAATATTAAGTGCATCAGCACTTATCTTACAGGACGCTGCAAAGGAAGCCAGCAGAATACTTATAAGTGCAAGACTAATTATAAGCTGTGCCAGCTCTGATACCTGATCCTTATTAAAGGACGGTGCAAAGCATTTGACAGCCGCTGAAAAAACCGATAAAAGAATTATCTGTAACACTGCCGCTTTATTACTTCTAAAAGTATTGCCTATAATTTCATCCATAATTTTTATTATTTTATCTGATATAGATATTTTTCCTGACTTATTCATGTTCCCTGGACTGCTGCCATTCTCATTATCTGACAACGTCTTATAATCACTATATATTATTTTCAGAATATCTTTAAAGCTTCCATCATAGCCAGCATCCTTTAATGTACTGTCAATATCTGAATAATCATAGTTTTCATAATCTGATACATCAGCCTGCTGTTCCCGTATCACCTGCCCTGCTGTCATATTAATTATTTTCATATTTTTATCCTGTGCAAAGCATATCTTTGGACTGGCAGCAGACATAATAATTATAAATAAAACAGCCGCCATACACTCTGATGACAATAACAGCTTTCTGACCGGATTTGCGATTAACTTTATGATTAGTCTTATAATTGATTTTATATTTAACTTCATGGTCAGTTTTCCGGTCCGGCAACATTTTTTTAATTTATACATTCTGTTACCATCTCAAATAAAGACAACACCACAGGCATACTCATTACTGCTATTGTCAGTTTACTAAAAATCTCAATCTGCCCTGCCACTGCCTGATATCCGTTATCCCTGCAGATATCCGCACTTAGCTGTGTTATATACGTTATGCCCATTATTTTAAGAAGAAGACCTATATACCCCTGCCCCCATTTTAAATATTCCTTTAAAGCCGAAAGCTGTGATATAAGTGTCATAAGACCTGATACAATATAAAAAAGAATAACAACTGATGCGGCAAGCGGCACCATAACTGCAAGCGGGCTTTTTACACTTTTTAAAACCAGTCCCGATATTACGGCACATATGGCAGCAGCTGATATTTTTAATATGTCCATTAAAACTCCTTTCTGACTTATTTTTCCATTATAATCTTAATCACAAATCAAACATCTTTTTCATCGTTTCAAATAATTCAACTATGTATGGTACAATCCAGTATAACACCAGCAGCAGTCCTGCAAGGCTTGTAAGAAAAGCCTGTTCCTCCCTGCCGCTGTGTTTTAATACCTGACTTAATACTGACACAAGTATTCCAACCGCCGCTATCTTAAATATCAGACCTACTTCCATATATCTACCCTTTTCTTATAATATGATTCCATGGACAACCCTCCAACTATGATACCTGCAGATTGTCCCTGATATCATAACAAAATAATAACAATAAATATTCCTGCCATAACTCCGCCACATTTATATACCCTCTCTTTCTGCTTTAATTCTTCTGTGACATCATCTATTGCCCCTTCCAGTTCCATTACAACACCATCAATAACCTTCATCTGCATATCCGTATCAAGATGCACAGGCATATGTCCGATTTTTTCAATAATTAAAGTTTGTTTTTTCCCAATATAATTGTTATCTATACTTTCTGATATGGCATTTTTCCATATTGTACGGAAATTATCTGTCTGTCTTTTTTTCATATGCATAGCCGCACTTATATAACAGCCTGATATATTTTTATCATCTATTGTTTCCGCTACCATCTCAAATATCTCCGGTATGCTCATAATTGCATATCCTATATATCCTCTTATCACAATAAGAGATTCTTTAAATGTCTTAATATGACGTATCTGTTCATTCATAATAAATACTTTATAAAAGCCAAGATATGACATTCCACATATAACGAACAGACTTCCTGTTATTTTTAATATACTATCAATCCCCTTCATTAAGATTAATCAGTTCTTTTATATTTCCCCTCGTACCATCGGAGCCAAGAATAATGATCCGGGAAAACATGGATTTATTAATCAGCTTATTTATATACGGTTTTTCCATTGCTTCGCTCAGGCTTGCAGCATGCATTGTTGCAAGCACCTTACACCCTGAATTAATAATGTATTCCAGCGCCTCTATATCCTGTCTTTCTCCTATCTCATCCACTGCAACAATCTGTGGATTCATTGACCGTATCATTAGAAGCATGCCATCGTATTTGCTGCAGCCATCAATAACATCTGTCCTCATTCCTATGTTGTTCTGTGGAGCACCCTGATAACATGCGGCAAGCTCACCCCTTTCATCTATAAGACTTACTCTCACCCCCTGTCTGTAAGCATTACCATCAGCTAGCTGTCTTACAATATCTCTTAACAGTGTTGTCTTTCCACAGCCTGGTGATGATATTATCAGAGTATGTCCGATTTTTTCAATCAGTTCTGTTGCCGTTACATAATTATTCTTAACATCAGATGCATCTTTATTATGTACACTTTTAACTGATGATGTTATAAAATCCATAACGCTGTCTGCACACCCATTAATCTCATGTGCAATCCGTATATTAATAAACGATATGTACTGCTGTGATTTAATATGTCCATTTTCTGATATAACATGTCCACACACACCTACCCTGTGCCCTCCTCTTATTGTAATAAAACCCTGTCTTATATTATCCTGATATGCATATACTGAATAATTGCTTATATATTCAAGACACTGCCTTATATCTCGGTTATCCATAATATATGCCGTGTATACCTTTTCTCCATCCTGTGAATATGTTATTACAGGTCTGTCTGTCCTAAGCCGTATTTCATATACATTTTTTAATTCGATAACATTTCTTATTTTTATTGGAAGTATACTTTTTATTTCATCAATATTGCTCATTTATATAAAAAATGCCTCCCCATATATTGTTCTGACCATGTTTTAAGTACAACGAAAATTGCATTACCTGCCAATAATCTGTTATACCGGTTATCTTTAACATAGTCTAAATCAATATATGAGAAAGCGTTTTTTGTTATTCCACTGATTTTAATGATTCTACCATTGCTATTTTTTTAAGTTTTCCATTCATTACAAGATTGACAAAAACCGAGAAGAAAAGTGTCAGTCCGAATGCCAGAAAATATGAAGATAAATTAATATCTGTTCCAAACATTACTCCGTCTACAGATATGTTATACATAATAAATCTATGCAGTCCCACACCAAGAAACAGTCCTGCAAATGCACCTATTACAGTAATTATTATATTTTCACGATATACATACATAGATACTTCCATATCATAAAAGCCTAATACTTTAATAGTTGCTATCTCTCTTATACGCTCAGATATATTGACATTTGTAAGATTATATAATACTACAAATGCAAGTGAAGCCGATGATAAGATAAGAACTAGCGTTACTATATCAAGGGACTGTATCATCTTGGTAAAACGATTAATACTGTCAGTAAAAAATGTTATATTACTTACGCCATGCCTGTTAAGATAGTCAAGTCCGATTGAATTTTCAGTATCCGTTCCCTTATTATTAAGCTTTCCAATAATACAGTTATTATCAGGCATATTACCATAAATATCTTCATAATATGTGCTGCTCATAAATATGTAATCTCCGACATACATTTTCATAACATTGGAAATATGTGCTTTCTTTACATTTTTATTATCATCTTCAATATAAATATCATCCCCTGCCTTTACACCAAGGTTATCCGCAAGAAGCTGCGATATTATAATTCCATCATCATCAAGTCCGATAAGTTCATTACTCTTATACTGATACATTCCGACAAAATCTGCATATGGCAACTGTCCGTCAAATACCTGCAGTTTAACATTATCCTGTATAATATCACTGTCTATCTCCTGCGAGTCTAATCCTCCCTGAAATTCCTGCTTTGACACATTAGATGTGTGGGTATACATCTGAATAACCTGTCCGAATCTGTTATCACTATTAAGCATATTTTCAAGGTCTGCTATTGTACCGTCCTCATTATCCTGATTTTTTTCACTATAGCTTATGGATATATCATATGAAAATATTCTGCCAAACTGACCATCTATAAGCCCTGATATACTGTCCTTAATACCATATCCTGTAAGCATCAGGGCACTGCATCCGGCAATTCCAACGACAGTCATGATAAATCTCTTCTTATATCTGAAAATATTTCTTGCAGTAACCTTCCTTGCAAATGACATTCTTTGCCAGATAAATGTAATCCTTTCAAGTAATATCTTCTTCCCCTCTTTAGGTGCCTTAGGTCTCATAAGCTGTGCGGGAACTTCTCTTAATTCATTAAGACACGAAAAAAACGATGCAAGACATGTAACAAATACAAGTGAAGCTATCGCAACAATTGCAAGAACAGTATGATCAGCATAAGCAATAGCCGGCATTTCATACATAATATTCCATGAATTATATATTACTGCCGGAAACAGCTTAAGTCCTATTGCACAGCCGGCAATACCGCCTGTCAGTGATGCTATAAAAGCATAGCCTATATATTTTAATGCAATAACCGGTTTACTGTATCCTAATGCCTTAAATGTACCAATAAGCTCTCTTTGTTCATCAACCATTCTTGTCATGGTAGTAAGACATACAAGTGCCGCAACTATAATAAAAAACACTGGAAATATCGCTGCTATGTTATCCATCTGCTCTGCACTTGACTTATAATCCACATATGAATACTGTTCATCCCTGTCAAGCACATACCATTTCCAGTCATCCGATTGCTCCTTATACTCTGCTCTTAGCTGTTCAAAATATTCATCAATCTGTGAGCTGTCAAATACTGAAATAGCATTCTGCACAGCCTCATTAAGCATGGCATCCATAATGGCTGTCATACCCTGCACATGCCCATATGTATCTGTAAATTGTTCTGTCACCTGTTCTTTTATCTTATCATATGCCTGCTGTATAGCTTCATCCTTAGCCGAATCAAGTTCGCTGTCAATGTCAGCTTTTCTTATGTCAAGCCTTGATGTGGCAAGATTTTTAAGCTCTTCTTTTACAGGTGCAACCTTATTCTTATATTCATCAGAATATGTATCAAGTGCTTTTGCACCATCAACGGTTGCAAATATCTCCGTATAATATTGTTCGCAGAATATATTGTTTTTAACCATTATACAATATCCCACAGAACCATTTCCTATAGACGTAGTGCCTTTATTATATGACAGAAAATATGGCGAATATACTATACCGACAACCTTAAATTCCTGTATACTAAGTGTATCTGACAATTCATTATCATCACCTGATTTTAGGGAAATAGTATCACCTATATTGTATATATTTTCCTTTGAAAGTTCCCATCTGACAACACATTCGTCATCATTTTTGGGAAGTCTTCCCTCCTTTATACGCAGCTGGTTAATGTATTCAGGATTATCCTGTGACACACCGCTGTCCGGAACTGTCATAACTTTAACAACCTCTTCGGTATTATTAGCTTCTGTTAATGCATCAACCGTATGAGTTGCAAATACGCCGCTAAGTCCGTTAGTTTCTTTTATACTGTCAACGTCATCTTTAGTAAAACCTGCTGTTGATACAAGTCTTAAATCCATAAAATTATAATCATCATAATATTTATCCGCTGAATTCTGCATATCAGTTGAAGCTGCCGTAACTCCTGCAAAGAAAGCCACGCCAATTGCAACTATTGCAAATATCGCAAGAAATCTTCCAAGAGAATTTTTAATCTCTCTGATTATATTTTTCCAAAATGTACTATTCAACTTAATCTCCTTCCAATGTAAAAATATCACATTATACTATTCATCATGCATTCACTTCTAATGTCGTAGGAATTGCAGATTAAATATGAAATCATGTTCTGCAGTTTTACCATTCAATCTGCTCAACAGGTGTCGGATTCTCATTAATGGTAATGCTGTCCACTTTTCCATTTTTAACCTTGATAACCTTATGTCCCATCGGAGTGAGTGCAAGATTATGAGTTATGACTATTACCGTCACATTACTGT
Source organism: uncultured Eubacterium sp. (assembly GCA_900545725.1). GTDB lineage: Bacteria > Bacillota > Clostridia > Lachnospirales > Lachnospiraceae > Lachnospira. The sequence goes on along the minus strand of URAI01000016.1, from coordinate 2,438 downwards.
TAATACATGTATCCTGCAACAGCTTAAGAACAGCCTTACCTGTCTGATAATCGAGAGCTCCTGTAGGTTCATCACACAGAAGTATCTTAGGATTTTTCGCTAACGCCCTTGCGATTGCAACTCTTTGCTGTTCACCTCCTGATAACTGTGCCGGAAAATTATTCATTCTGTCCTGCAGACCCACAGCCTTAATAGTGCTGTCTATATCCAGAGGATTCTTGCATATCTGTGCCGCAAATTCAACATTTTCCCTGACTGTAAGATTCTGTACCAGATTATAGAACTGGAATACAAAACCAATGTCGTATCTTCTATAAGTTGTCAGCTGTTTTGCATTAAATTCATTAATGTGAGCTCCATCTACAATAATCTGACCTGATGAGCTTGTATCCATCCCACCTAAGAGATTAAGTATTGTACTCTTACCGGCTCCACTCGGGCCTGCTATAACAGCAAATTCTCCCTTATCTATACTAAAATCCGCTCCCGAAAGTGCCTCAATATTGACTTCTCCCATCTTATATATCTTTTTTACATCTTTAAATTCTATATAACTCATATATTTTCTCCGTTCTTCAATAATAATAATTGTATATACACTGCTTATTAATTAAAATTTTCTATTCCACATAAGATATATCATGACTTAAAAGTAACATTCCGGCAAATAAATAAACCTTCCTGCTCCGTCTTAAACATCAGATATCCTATATACATTAAATACTCTATCTATTATATATAATATTAAACTTTACTTTGTGTGTAAAGCATATTAGCAGATTTAAAATCATAAATATTTATAAATTAAATCTAAATGGATACAGCCATGAACACTAAACATAAATTATACTTTCCGTTATTTCTGACATTGATATATTTTATCTGCACATTAAATATTTCGTACTCTTATATCAAAAATATTTCCACATATAATCCTGTTAAAAATATTTCAGATGCAAATACAACTCCACCGGCTTCTTTAACTTCAAATTTTTTATCGACCGCTGCGACCGGCAACAATACAGCAGAACTGTCAAAGCTTTATTCTAAATATGCCGCAGTCATTGACGGTGACAATAACCGGCTTCTATTTGGCAAAGAAACTGATACGGCTGTACCTATGGCGAGTACTACTAAAATCATGACCTGTGTAATTGCACTTGAATACTGTAACAGTGATTTTATATGCACCACCAGTAAATATGCAGCTTCAATGCCCGATGTGCAGCTTAACGCAACGCGTGGAGAGATGTTTATTATCAACGACCTTTTATACTCCCTGATGTTAAAATCCCATAACGACTCTGCTGTGATTATCGCAGAAAATACGGCATATAATTACATCTGCAATGTTCTTTCCGGAAATATTGATGATGATTATAATATAATTGAAACTAATATAGACAGTCTTGATTTTTTAAATGGTCATATTGATGGAAATTCTTCTTTTTTAAGTTCTCTTGAAATAGAACAGAGTAAGATGCTTGTACATATATTTACAAGTCTTATGAATAAAAAAGCCGCCGCGCTTGGCTGTACTTTAACACATTTCGTAACGCCTAACGGTCTTGATGGTTCTGACGATGATGGAATACATTCAACAACAGCTTACGAGCTTGCATTAATTATGTCATATTGCATTAAAAACAGTGATTTTCTTAAAATAACACAGACTAAGGAATATACATTTTCATCAGTTGTAAAAAATAATCCGGCTGATACTTCTTATAACACCCCTGCCAATATAAGTAAGGGCATAACCTACAGTGTATCTAACGCAAATGCATTTCTTAATATGTATGATAATATAATATCAGGAAAAACGGGCTTTACCGGTGATGCGGGGTATTGTTATGTATGTGCCTACCAATGTGACGGAAGGACATTTATAGTAACACTTCTTGCCTGCGGCTGGCCCAATAACAAGACTTACAAATGGCACGATGCAAAGCTTTTGTTAAACTGGGCAAGACAGAATTATTATTATAAAGAACTTATTAATTCAGACACACCTATACGTGATATAGCTGTTAAAAATGGATTAGCTTCTTCTGTTAAAACCAAAATAGACGACTCTGTAGGACTTCTTCTTGGTCCTGATGATATAATTAATATCACATATAATGTACCCGGCGTTTATCCTGCTCCTGTCCATGTAAATGATGTTGTCGGAAATGTCAACATATATATTAATGATTCTTTATATACCTCTGTACCTGTATATGCTGATGATGAAGTTATGAAAAAAGATTATTGGTATTATCTAAAACAGCTTTTTTATAAATTCCGATTGAGATTTCACCTGTTTTAGGGAATTTAATAACTGTTATATTTTGTTATTAAATTCTCTGCAAACCCTTGAAAACACTGGATTTATCGCAGGTGAGCTTTCCCTTATTGTTTCCCTTGTGTTATATCGTCCCGTCAGTGTTTACGAA
>URAI01000015.1 GCA_900545725.1 uncultured Eubacterium sp. | reverse complement strand
TATTTAGGTCACGGACAAAAAAAGTTATTTTTGTGCATTTTTCTATGTTTACTCATTTATAGTTAATATAATAAAATTAATTATTGAAAGTTTTTAATATTTCTGTAATAATCTATAGTATTGAAAAGATGAGAAACAGGTGTGATAATCATACTTATACGCTGATTTGGTCACATATAAAATGAAACAACGTAGAAATGAGGATTATTTATGAAACGGTTTATATTCGCTGTGCAGGAAACAACTAATAAAATAATGAAAGATAATCTTGCATCTTATGCAGCCCAGTCATGCTTTTATATAGTTTTAAGTATTGTTCCTGCTTTGATTCTATTACTGGAAATGTTATCCAGAGTACATCTTCCCATAAGCCTTATTCAGGAATATGTAATCTCATCACTACCGGATCAGTTATCCGGTCTTTTTATTGGCTTATTAGATGATTTGTCAAAAGAAACCTCAAGTGCTGTTACCGGTATCACAATTATAACTATAATATGGTCTGCAGGGAAAGGCTTTATGGCAATTATTGACGGACTTGATGTAATATATAATATTAATACTAAACGCAACTGGATTATAGTAAGACTGCTTTCAATTGCCTATACGCTTTTTCTTATAACTGCATTCGTTATTGCACTTATACTTGTCGTATTCGGTGATTCTTTATTTAAACTTCTGAATAATTACACACCTGATATCGCAGTTATATTTGATGCAATAATTAAGAACCGTCTTATATTTGTAAGCTGCTTTATGATTGTAATATTCTTAAGCATATATAAAATTATTCCACGAAGAAAAAGCAGCCTGTTAAACGAACTCCCCGGTGCTATACTTTCTACAGTAGGATGGTATCTTTTTTCATACTTTTTTTCACTATATGTTAATTACTCTCCTAATTTCAGTTATATGTATGGAAGCCTTACATCTCTCGTATTCGCATTAATGATGTTATACTTTTGTATGATGATACTTTTCTTAGGTGCAGAGCTTAATATATGCCTTCAGTCAGGTATCATCCCCAGAAAATTCAGGACAAAGAAGAATTGAGTTTTGTTGAAAATATGGTGTAGCCAGTTTTAACAGCTACACCCCAACTTCAACTTTCGTTCCTGGATAGAAGAATTGTAATATCTGTACATAACTCATTCCATCATTTACCATTGAGCATACGGCATTCTGACTCATTCCTATTCCATGTCCATATCCTCCGCCTGTTATTACAAATCCGCTGCTGCCATCTGTATTGTTATACTTTCTGAATATACAGAAAGTACTAGGAAGTGACGACATCACCGTTGTTCCTGTATTTGTTTTCATTTCTATGGAATCGCAGCCAAACAGTACTCTTATGCATGATTCACTGTCTATTCTTACATTTGCTGCATCTCCAAGCACAGTCACACTTGTTACAGCACCGCCATCTGCCCTTGAATTAACAACTATATCCTGAATATTTCCAACCGTACTTATTTTTTGTGATACAAATTCTCCTGCTTCATTCTGTGTAAGAATTTTTCCAGGAACAGCCATATATCTTTCATACAGTTTTGAATTAAAGCTTTTGCTTAACTCCTCCCTGCTTATTGTCAATTCCCACCTGTACAAAGCACAGTTATAATCATAATCTGATTCATCCCTAGTGGTTATAAACTGTTCAAATGCCTCCTCATTTTTTAAATCAGTACTCTTTTTTGTCCTTCCAACAGTCACCGATGAAAAGTAAGGATAACCGGATGGATCACTTCCCCATAAGCCTACATCAGTAGTCACACCACAGGATGTTGAATAATAATATGTCTGTACCACCTCAGAATTATACTTTAATACAGCACCTGCAGTATCGCTAATTGCACGGTCAGCCACCTCTGACTCATTAGTATTGTTATATACCTGAAACTGTGTACTGTCATCAACATGTGCTCCATATTCACTATAACAGCTGTTAGTAAGCTGTCTGTATGCATAACTTCTTGCACATACAGCCTGAACCTTTAATGCCTCAACACCAAAGCCTACAGGCATTTCACTCGGAACAACGCGTTTAAGATAGTTTTCAATATCTATATCATTAACCATCACAATTCCCTGCTCATATAAAGAAAGCTCAAGCGTTCCCTTATATTCAGGCATACCATATCCTCTTGTAACCGAGGCAACTCTTATTCCATCTGAATAATCCGTATGCACTGTAATTCTTCCGCTTGCAAATGCAGGATTATCTCTTGTTATCACCGTCTGCTGACCCGGATTACATACAAGCTGTTCATCTCCATAACTTACTGTATATGCGCCATCGCATTCAAGCACCACATTATCATGGAATATATCCGAAAATCCGGTATTTTTTATTATAACTCTTATATTATCCACATTAAGCGGTCTGGATATCACGGCACCGCATATACTTCCCTGTGCCACAATAAAGTTCTGCAAAGAATATCCGACAACAATATCTTCATAGGTCTTAACACTAAAGCCATTATTAATATCATAAATCATAAAATCCTTGTCTAACGGTATCTTACCATAACCCTCTATCTCAATATAATCCGCTGTTACGGCAAGCACCTTTCCTGCAACCTCGTCTGTTTTAATATTTATCTCTGTTACTTTTCCACCTGTAAGATTAATATCAGCCAGTACACTATTGATATTCTGCGACACCCCTTTTATGTAAAATGTCCTGTCAGCTCCATAAATATTAGTTTCAAGTACATTATCAACACAGCTTTTTACCCATATATTTTTATACTGTGCATGATTGGAAGTGACATCAATTACTGAAAGGATTTCATTATTTTTAACAATCATTGACACTGTTTTATCAATCTTGTCATCAAGAATCAGACCATTAAACCTAAATCTTCCACCGGTAGTATACACTTCCCATTCTCCGGCTTTTCCAAGCATAAGAGGTGTCCCTGCTATAGCTGTCTCTGTCATTGTTATACCATCCGAATACGGCATATATATTATAAGCTCAAGATATACAGCATAAAATTGTTCTTTATCAATTTTATTACTGTTGTCAGCATTTTTTTCAAGACATCTGATAATCTCCGGTTTATCGGCATATTTATATTCATTATCTTTTAATTTACTATATATATTATAAACAAATTCCCATGAAACCGCTTTATCCGCAAGCTTTGTGCTAATTGTAATATCAAATTGTTCTTTAATAATATCGACATAAGGTTTATACCAATAGCCCATATTATTCTGTTCCAGCGTATCAATATATGATTCCTGTGCCATACCATATGCAAACAGTTTCGCAGCCTGCGCATATGTCACGCCAGTATCCTTTCTTTTTTGTATAATGGCAATTATTGATATAAGTATGATATTGATTACCAGCACACAAACTAATATCTTTGACCTTTTACTTTTTATTACAGGCACCCCCATCCCTAATACAAATATAATCTGATTGATAATTAATCCGATTATTTTATCTCTGATTAAAATTATATTTTATAGTTATCAATATATTAATGAATCTTATCAAATATAACCTGAAATACTTATTAGTATGACTATACCCGTTAGAGCGTACCATAAGGCGCAAAGGCTGAAAAAAGCTCCGTCAGAATAATCTGACGAAGCTGTAATCTCATTATAATTCCCAAAATGCCGTTGCCCACAGTTTCGACTCCTAGCTGTGCTAGGTGGGTTACCGCAAACACTAATCTGCCTTCCACTGCAAACGGAGGCCTGACATCATAGTGAAAATATAGGAGTCCCGTTCGAATAATGTAGGATCAAAATAAGTGAGCTGACGAACACCCCAGGAAAATAATATTCAGTTCTTAGTACTATCCGCACTCTTTTGATGAATTTATTATACAACATTAATTTTGATTACACAATATCTTATGTAACTTTTTTTAATTTTATTCATATATTTTTTAATTACATTTTACATATGCCTTACAAAGCACAGACACCATCTGAGATATCCACTACATAGAAATCTGCATTAAGGTGTGTCTTTGCATTATATTTTTCTCCGACATTTTTTATAAAAGAGCTGATACAATCTTCTCTTACAATTGACACCGTACAACCTCCAAAACCGGCACCTGTCATTCTCGAACCTATTACACCATCACACTCCCACGCTGCATTAACCAGTGTATCCAGTTCATAACCTGTCACTTCATAATCGTCACGAAGTGATATGTGTGACTCATTCATAAGATGTCCGAATTGTTCAACATCATCGTGTATAAATGCTTTAACTGCTCTTTTTGTCCTTTCATTTTCACTTATTGCATGTTTTGCACGTCTGTATAATATATCGTCCTTTAATACATATGAATATTTTTCAAATTGCTCCATATCAAGTTCACAAAGCGAACTGACTTCAAGTCCATCTTTTGCTGCTTCCTCTTTTAAAAAACCATATGCTCTTTCACATTCACTTCTTCTTTCGTTATATTTTGATTCACCTAACTTTCTCTTTTTATTGCTTGAAGCTATCACAATCCTTACATCTTTAAGCCTGACCGGAACATATTTATATTTCAATTTTCCTGTATCCAGATATATTACATTGTCCTTACGTCCCATTATTATTGCAAACTGATCCATGATTCCACAGTTCATGTCAATAAATTCATTTTCAGCAAACTGGCACAGCCTCGCCATCTCTATTTTATCCATACGGATATTATAAAGCTTTATAAGTGCATATAATGTAACCGCTTCTAAAGATGCCGATGAAGACAGTCCTGAACCATTGGGAAGATTGCCATATACGAGCATGTCAAATCCACTGCCGATTATAATATTCTTCTTCTGCAAAGCCCACACTATGCTCTTAGGATAATTAGCCCAGCCTGAGGATTTAAAATATTTTATATTGCTTATTCTTCCCTCAATAACTCCCATATGTTCAAAATTCATTGAATAATATCGTGTCATGCTGCTTTCTGACTTTCTCATAACAATATATGTTCCCAAAGTAATCGCACACGGAAATACACAGCCACCATTATAATCCGTATGTTCACCTATAAGATTGACCCTTCCCGGAGCAAAGAATACACATACGCCTGCGCTGTCACCGTATACCTTTTCAAATTCTTTTATTAAACGTAATTTAATAACATCATTATTATCGTAATCATTAATTACATTATACTTTTCATCTATATTCATATTCACACTAATCTCCATTCCACCTGTCTCTTCTAATACTGTAGAAACACTGTTACAAAGCGGCAAATAAAAATTCCCTCAGGTGGTTTTTCTCCCATAATGATTTTTTCTTATTCAAAAGATTATTTGTTCTGCTCAATTATATATAATCTTGAACTGTAATCCTGATAATATCTTACATTTTCATCATATCCCGTACCACAATAATTCTGTTTAAGCCTTATGCCACAATTATTAAGAAATGCCCCACTAACATTATAGTCCTCTGTCTCTGAATCCAGCCTGATATATTTTGCAATCGCATTATGTACAAACGAATCTTTTTTTACATGAAATGGAGCTACTGTATTTATGAGATCGCCAAATTCTTTAATATTATATTTGAGCTTTCTGTTATAAAAATGGTATATCTTATCCTCGCAAAGTCCTGTTGTCCTGAAACTGCTCTGTGGCATATCAGGTATTACCTTATCCTGTATCTGCATTGCAAATGCATAATCTTTATCAGGACTTACACACTCCCAGTTATATACCGTCCTTCCATATCTGTCAGGCTGTGCCCTGCCGGTGCGGTAAAATCTGCCATTTATAATAATGTCACGGTATTTTTTATAAAATGCTATCTGCTCTTTAACATCTGACAATTCATCAGCTGTCATATCTGACAGATTACATTCATAACCTGCATTTCCAAAAAATGCAATATTAAATCTGGTATCGAGTGGCACACTGCGTAATGTCTGATGATTAGGACAGCCTGATATATGATTACTCATTACCGATAACGGATAGCCATAACTTAATCCGTCCTGAATAACTGCCCTGCACCATCCATCCGTATTATCACTTACCCATATCTGTGGGAAATAACATAACATTCCAAGGTCGAATCTTCCGCCTCCTGCCGCACATCCCTCAAATAATATATCAGGGAATGCTTTTGTAAGCCGGTCAAGTACATTATACAGACCAAGAATATATCTGTGACAGAATTCCTGCTGGTTTATAATAGAAGAACTGCAGGTGTCTGAAAAAATTCTGTTCATATCCCATTTTACATATGATATATCAGCAGAGCTAAATATCTCTGTCATACTTTTAACAATGTAATCCCTTACCTCCGGCATTGTCAGATTGAGAAACATCTGATTCCGCCCCTTTGAGTGAGAATGTCCAGGTATCTTAACTGCCCATTCAGGATGATTTCTGTAACAGTCACTATCCTCACTTACCATTTCAGGCTCTACCCATATACCAAACTTCATGCCTTTTTCTTTAAGCTTATCTGCAAGCCGTGACAATCCATGCGGCAGCTTATTAGTATTACAATACCAGTCGCCAAGCGAACAGTCATCACTATCTCTTTTTCCAAACCAGCCATCATCCAGCACAAATAATTCTATTCCAATATCTCTGGCTTTCCCTGCCAGTTTTAAAAGCCTGTTCTCATTATATTTAAAGTAAAACGACTCCCAACTGTTAATAAGCACAGGTCTTGATTTATTCTTATATTTTCCACGCACAATATGATTATTCACAAACCTGTGCATATTATAACTCATGCCATTAAAGCCCATGCATGAATATGTCAATACTGCCTCAGGACTTTGAAAACATTCTCCGGCTTTAATATCGTAACTAAAATTATCCGGATTAATACCACACATCAGTCTTATATTCCCAAATGCTCCTGTTTGGGCACATTCATAATGATTGCCGCTATATATAAGATTCATGCCATAGACTTTACCGGAATTTTGCGTTGCCTGTGACGATGCAAGCATGACAAACGGATTATTTCTGCTGCCGGAATTCCCCATAATTGAACTGTTTACTATTTTCCCCGGTATACACTTTGTCTTATTAAGTGACATTTCCCTTGCCCACGCACCTGTAAAATTATAGAAATCATAATCCGAATCATACATATCAAGCTGACTGCTCATAAGTCTTTCAAGCCTGATATTTTCAGCTTCATTGTTAATAATCCTTGATGATCTTGTTATACAGTCACATTCATAAAATACTGTATACACAAGCTCCATAATTATATTATAGTATCTCTCTTTCAGCCTTATTGTAAGCTGTTTTGCTTCATTTTGTACAGCATAAGCACACGCCAGTCCATTAAGCTTATCCTTTCCTTTTTTTATCTCATAAGAATCATATATAAAATCTGATGTATAATTACCATCAATATTCTTCATTAATACAAATGGCTCACGTATATCTCCCTTTCCATAAGAAGAATATTCAAGATTGATATTTTCAAGTGTAACATGACCGGCTTCATCTGAATAACTTATAAGATTGCCGGCAGGATATACACATTTATCAGAAGCTGCCTTTACCGCTTCCTGTGTAAAATCCACACTGCTGCCATAATACAGATGTTCTAACTGTCCCGTATCCATTATTCTGAATGTATATGTCGTATTTTTTGTATCAAGCACAAATACTCCATTATCATATCTAATCATATATCTGCTCCAATTCTTATTAAATCATTTTTTGTCTGTCTGTAAGTACCTGTGAGATTTCATTCATTTTATTCTCATCAAGAATATATTTCTTCATAAAAATTACTGCAGCCACAACAAGTCCTCCGATAGGTATCACAGTCATAACGAATCTGAGTCCAATAACTGCTGACAGGCTCTGGTCTGCCGCAGTCATTCCATTACCAGTCTTAAGTCCTATTACACTGATTGCAATACCTGCGAGGAGTGCTGCAAAACCTGATGCTAACTTAACCACAAATGTCTGCATGGAAAATATTACACTCTCATCCCTGCGGTTATTTTTCATCTGTCCATATTCAATGGTATCTGATAAAAATATAGTCGTAAGCACATTTAAAAGACCACTTCCTGCAAATATCATAAACGCAGGAACCAGTAATAATAACCAGCTTGACGGATTTATTGAAACATTGATAATTCCTGAAAATGTAACTGCAAGAAGTAATGCATATCCGGCAATTTCTGCTATTATTGCAAATCTAAATACACCTTTCTTTTCCATTTTCTTTCTAAATAGTGGAAATAACATCATAGCAATAATCTGTGATGCCCCGCCAAATGCTGAAAACAGGCTATACGCACCTTCACCGTCGCCAATATCATATGTAAAAAAATATATTACAAGATTGCTTGTAAGATATAATGATGTATTAATGAGTATAATTGCAATTACAACTATTATAGCCTGGTCATTAGATAAAAGAGATTTAAACATTTCCTTTATTCCGTGGCTTTCCACACTTTCTTCATTCTTTTCCTTTACGTTAAGGCAGCATATAACCTCTGATACCACAAATATCACTGCCACTACTAAAGCCCAGTATTTAAAGCCTATGCGGTAATCTGCCATTGCCGAACCTCCACCGAGTAATGGAACTACAACCATGGTAAGAACTGTTGGAACGGCACTTCCTATACCGGCACACGACCTCGCCATTGATGATATATTCTCTCTTTCTTTACCGGGTCTTGTTATTGCCGGAATAAATGACCAGTATGGAATATCCATAAATGTGTAAGTTATCCCCCACAATATATAAAATATTGCAAGCCATGTACGGTTCACCACATCCGTTGCACTTTCAGGTACTGCAAATAATGCATATAATACAAATGCATTAAGCACTGTTCCTGCCATAATCCACGGTCTGAACCTTCCAAAACGGCTCTTTGTCCTGGCAACTATTATTCCCATAAACGGGTCATTAAAAGCATCAAATACTCTCGCCGCCATAAGCACTGCTCCTACAAATACTGATGACACCCCTATTACTGATTCGTAGTAAAATAATATATATGTAGTTACAAGCATATATACAAAATCTTTTCCAAACGCCCCAATACCATAAGATATTTTTTCCTTTAAAGTAAGCTTCATACACAATTCTCCTTATCCATTATCAAATTATTCCCTTTTTATTCTTCATAGCCAGCTTAACCACCTCATAAGCTCCGTTATATATCCCCTGTTTATTATTACTCTTTATATTGTTACACATTTCACAATATATATTTCTGTCTTTAATCATCATTCTTATCATCTGTAATGTCTGTCTTATATCTGTACATTCATATGTTCCATCCCCTATCTCTGCCGAATGGATTGCTCCCCACTTTTCATGTCCTCCGACTCTTTTTATAAACAGCTTAGGCACCGGATAAAATGCCAGCTCGCTCGGCTTTGTTACAAGTACATCACAGCTTCTCATTAAAAGATTAGTACAATATACCGCTTCAAATATATTTTCATGGTAAAACGCATGTATTCCTCTTACATCTCCTGTAAGTGCTTCATTTGCAAAGTTCTTTGTATCATCCCATCTGTCAAAATGCAATACCGCTTCTTTATTAAGTTCCGAAACATTTCCTGTAAGCTCGTCCCATGCCTCCTTATAATCACCTACATTAATATACAGTGCTGCCTTTCCTGCCTTTATATATGGCATAAGAAAGCTTATAATTGCTGAGAATATTTCTCTTTGTGCTCCTGCACCGCCTATTGTAAGTAAGAATCTTACCGGTCTTTTCTTCTTTGCCCTCATAATCCTTGCAGCACAGTCATTATCTATATTAGAAACAAGCTCATGGTCAATATAATGACCTGTATACATGATTGAATCTGCCGGCATAGGCTTAAGTATTCTCCTGCCATCCATGCCATTAAGCATTCTGTACCCTAATAGTGAAGAATGTGTCTGTACTGTATGTATGCTCCCCTCCGCAAGATGAAGTGCCATAGGCCAGTTATCAGGAATTGCATTGACAACCCTTTCCATACCTGCGTGGACTGCTGCCTGTGCCGGCCACACATGTGTTGCAACTACTGGAATATCCTTTGGGATATTTTTAAATATACCTGTCATTAATTCAGAATTTTTCTGATCTGTGGAATTATATGTAATCTTTTTAAAGCCCTCGTAATTGACCGGTTCCCATACAAACCTGTTAAACAGCTTACTTTTTTGCGATATTCTCGAGCCAAGGGAATACAAATCATTCTGTGCATTAATAACCTTGCCACCCGTCGTATCTTTAAATGAATTGAGGTCTAACCAGTATGGCTTATATCCTAGTGCATTAGCGGCGGAAGCTATTGCCATTGATATTCTGTAATGTCCGAAGCCCATTCTTATATTCCCGACAATTACTCCCTTTTCGTGGTCAAATTCATCATTACAGTTATAATTTTCTATACCTTTTTCTAATACTTTTTTCTCTTTAATCTTATTATCAGCCAGTCTTGCTGCTGCTATCTTAGCCGGTGTCTTACCATAGGCAGAACTCTCCCCGGCAATAATAATATTGTGTACACCAAGAATATCTCCAATATACTCATTATCCGTAACTGCAAGCTTATAATCATTCTGTGAATCATCACCGAATTTCTTAATAAATCTTGCTTTTGAACAATCAGCTTTAGCCACCGTATAATGGCTCATTTTATTGCCAAATATTACTGATGACTTATCTTTAATCTTACTGTTAATGTTATTATTCTTTTTAACTGCACATTTAATTTTATTACCAGATTTATTTGCTTTTTTCATATTGACCTCCATTACTTTTTATTACTTTTCATGCAATAGCCCTTAAAAATAAATACAAAGTTATTTCAAACTATTCCATTAATCATTATATCTACCATATCTTTAAGTGCCTCCCCATAAGCCGTTCCTGTCTTTGACAGTATATCATCTCCCAGAAACTTCATTATTCCTGCCTCAAAGAGTCCCTTAAATACTTCGATGTTAAATGGTCTGTACACCCCCTTATCAACTGCCTCATTCATAAGCTCAATAGTTATATCCCAGCCCGTATTGACATGCTCAATTATTTTGTTAAATATATCCTCATAGTTTTCTCTTAAAGTATATACTTTGGTAAAATCAATGGTTCTGAATCTGTCAGGCATAACTATTAATATTTTTTTGATTTTTTCTGTAAGCTCAATGGAATTATCCTGATATAACTTCTGTTCACTTTCTTTAATTGCAGCAAATCCATATTCTACCGTCTGTTCCATAAGATCATGCTTATCTTTAAATACTGTATATATTGTCTTTTTACTGATTCCCAACCTTTTTGCGATACTCTCCATTGTAAATTTAATCCCTTTTTCATTAAATTCATCAAGAGCCGCTTCTATAATATCTATCTTTAATCTTTCCATTGTATCAATTCCTATTATAAATATTCGTATAAAAATAATGCTGATGTGATTATTTTCCAAAGCTGATATTTTGTTTTGCTTTTCACAGACATTAGAAAATTCCATCAGAATGTTGATTAGTATGATGTTACCTTAATTGTTGGAAACTGGATTTATCTTTTTGGTTTCCTTGTATTAAAATATAACACACATTATGTGTATTTTCAATAAAAATACAATCAATAATGTGTGTTTTTTATACATTTTATCATTTATTAATACATACTGCCTGTTGCACCTGTTATTTAACATGCCATTTATTTAATTACCAGACAGCTTCATAATATCACCGGCAATTTTTTCAAATGTCATTGACTTTGCTTTTTTATATGCATTTTGTGATATAAGCTTCCAATCAGCTCTTTCATTATTAATATCAGAAACCAGCTTTTTTATGCTTTTCTTATCCGTTATATCATAACACAGATAATCCGAGCCTTTTTCAAAATATCTGTCCATAAGACTGTTAGAATCTGATATTGAAACTGCTCCATTTATCATGGAATTGACAACTCTGTCATGTATCCCTGCCTTAAATAATGGCATTATATTTAAAACATATCTGTAATTGTGCATTAAATACAGACTTTGTACATATGACACCTGTGGAATTATCTTAACATTTTCATATTGCGATAATGAACTTTCATCATATTTTTCACCACATATTACGAGCTTCGCTCCTGCTCTTGCAAATTCTTCAAGCACATTTTGTCTTGTAACTGCCCTCATATAGATATCTGCCATAAAATACATTGTATTGTTTACACCATTATTTACCACTTGTTTCTGTAATACATATTTCCTGACAGCACTCTCATAAGTCAGCCCAGGATTATTTTCCATAATATTTATAACAGCTTTTATACCATTTTTCATATTATCCGGCATAGCCTCTATAATCTCGTAATAACCCACAGGGTCAAGATATGTTCCCGGAAATAATATTGCATTTTTTCTATGGTCTGCAATACCTTTAGAATATATCCCCTTATCAGATATTCCCATATCCTCCATAAGGCCGTTAATATTATCAGCCTCAATTGCTCCAAGCGGCTCAACAAAAATATTTTTTATATGCGGATAAAATTGTCTTATATATTCTGCATGATTTTCATCGATGCATATTACATTATAATTCTTAAGCTTGTGAGCTAAAAACTTATGATGATATACAGGATGGTCAACAATATAATTATAGAAAGGCCCATTAATTGAATCCAAAAAATACATTTCTTTTCCATCATTATTATCTATGATAAGATCCGGAAGTTTTGAATTAAAATCAATAACAGCATCGTAATTTTCCCCTTTAAGCTCTTCAAGTTCCTGAATATTACCATGCTTTGTTATGTCAAATATATCAACAACAGCACCTGCCCTCTTAAAACCATATGCAAGCATATCAGCAAACAGCCTTGTCGAATTATATGCAATTCCTTCCATTTTAAAAATTAATACATGCATATTTCACCCTTTATTATAGATATATTGTATCATTCCCGGACCCAGTCCATCAGTGGGTCTTGCAATAAATCCATGCTTTTCATAAAATATCTCCCTGCCCTTGGCACACATAAGGCATAACATCATCCTTGAATTATTTATTGTTATGGAATTAACATACTCTATCAATTTCTCAATTAACATACTCCCAATATGTTTTCCCTGATATTCAGGAATTATTATCAAATCCTGTATATAGCTTATTACAGCTCCATCGCCGACAATTCTGCCCATTCCTATAGGCTGTCCGTCATCATACACTGTTATTATCTTAAGACTGTTATTAAGTGCCATCTGTGCCTGCTGCCTGTTAAGTTCTATCCAATGCACCTTGCTTCTTAACTCCAGATATGTATTTACATCTTTATTATCTTCAACAAAAGTCAACATTTTCTCTTCCTCCATACCGTTTACTAACAAAGTATACACTCTTTTATTATAATTGTCTATTTGAGAAAGTTTCTTATCCTTAAAAACACTATATTACAATTATATATTTTTATAATATGATAAATATCATTATATTCCCCAATATAATGATAATCTCATATAAATACAATAATGAAATCCACCATTTATATATTTTGAAACATACAGTAAAATATGCTATAATATTAATAATTTATACGGCAGTACGTTCAATTTCCTTAACTGTACCAAAAATAAAACTACTGCCGTGATAACTCTAGAAACTCTTAACGTATGTTTCTTACAGTTATACTAATAGTTTTTAAGAAAAGGAGTTTGAAAATGATTACTGTAGCTAAAGATGGTACTGGTGATTTTACATCTGTAAATGAAGCCATAAAAAGTATCCCTGATGGAAATGAAACAATATTTATTAAAAAAGGCATTTACAAGGAACGTGTCGAAATAACTGTTGATAACATTACACTTATTGGTGAAAACAACAAAGAAACTGTAATAACAGAAGGCTTCTACGCTCTCATGCCTATGCCTGACGGAAGCCGGAGAGGAACATTCCGTTCATATACATTTCTAGTACATGCTGATAATTTCAGTGCCTATAATATTACCTTTGAAAATTCGTCCGGCTTCGGAAAGGACGTAGGACAGGCAATAGCCGTATATGCCGAAGGTGATCATATTATATTCAAAAACTGCCGTATGCTCGGTCATCAGGATACACTATTTACCGGTCCACTTCCTCTTAAAGAAAAACAACCCGGCGGCTTTACAGGACCGACGCAATTCTGTGAAAGAATCCCCGGACGCCAGTTATATGAAGATTGCTATATATGTGGAGAAATTGACTTTATATTTGGAAGTGCTACGGCTTATTTTAAGAATTGTGAATTATATGCCCTTAACAGAAATGAAGAGATTAACTCTTTCTATACAGCACCTTCTACATATGAGGGCGAAAAGTTCGGATATGTATTTGAACATTGTAATTTCACAGGAAATTGCCCTGACAGAACTGTAATGCTTACACGTCCGTGGAGAATATACTCAAAAGTTGTATTTTTAAATTGCAGCTACTCAGGACAGATTACAGAAACAGCATTCCATGACTGGAACAAACCTGAATCACATAAGACCTGTTATTATGCTGAATACAAATGCAGCGGTAACGGTTATGTGCCTGATAAACGCCCTGATTATGTACATCAGCTTACAGATGAAGAAGCAAAAGCATATACAAGACAGAATGTGATCGGCTTTTAAGCCACATCTGGTTTATAATTTGATAAGTTTATAATTCGATAATTAATAAAAGGGACTATCCTGCTAAGAAAAGTTATAATATAGATTAATTAATATTATCAATCTTTTATATAATAACATTTTCTTAACCGGACAGTCCCTTTTAATTAATTTTTGGCATAATCTCAAATTAATAATCACTTCAAATTAATATTTCCAAGTGAAACACTGTTACTAAGCACTTCAAGATTCATTGATGTTATATTATCAGCTAATGAATCGGTCACCTGAAATAATGCAACCGCTGTATATCCTGAGCCAGACGGAATACTTACCTTACTAAGTGCAGAAATATCATTCTTTAAAATTGATGTGAGCTGTTTAATGGTTGTCCCATTAACATTCAATGCAAAATTAATTCCACTTGAACCAGTATTAGCTTCTATAGTATCCCCTGTATTATTAGTAATGGTAAATTCAACTGCAATTACTTTGCAGCCTTCACTTGCCGGTACACATATTGCAAACTCATCCGTAGGATATCTCTCGCCTACAACATATGTAGAATATGCTAAATCCGCATTACGAAGCTCCATTGCTTTCTTCATATCTGTAATAACATCCCCTGAAGCTGCCACTTTACCCGACTTAGATGAAGCTGTCTGCTGTGTAGTCTGAGACTGTGCTGCCGGCTGGGAAATTACGGTTGAAGCCTGTGTACTTCCAACCGTATTATTGGTTGCTGCACTGTTGTTTATACTTCCTTTTGAATTATATGTATTCTTAGCAATATCAAGTTTCTGATAGTTCCATTCATTATCATATGAATGCTTAAGCATTACACCCGCAACATATTCTGCAATTAAATCATTCTGTTCTTCTGTAAGTGTAACTTTATCTCCACATCCCGTAGCTGTTATAGCGATTGCAGCCCCAAGACAAATAGCTAATATTTTCTTCATAACAACCTCCCTATATTAGGCATATCTATATTATACCACAGATTTGGCGTCCAGGTCAAACCAGAATTCTACTCCATTGTCTAAATTACGCACTCCATATTCTTTGCCATATGAATCCATTATTGCTTTTACAATTGACAATCCTATTCCATTGCCACCGTATTCCCTTGTTCTTGCCTTATCTACTTTATAGAATTTACCCCAGATATTATTTATGTCCTCTTCTGGGATATTCTTTCCTGTATTAAATACACTTACACGGATATTATCACCATTTTTCTTTACATTTACCTCAATTCTCTTTTCAAAATCACAATGATTAATTGCATTAGATATATAGTTAGTTATAACTTCCTCTATCTTATACTCATCCGACCATACATCTATATGTTCATCCGCCTGATTAAATATAATCTTTATCCCTTTTTGTCCTGCTCTTAATTCATTGGCATTAACTACCGAAGATACCAGCTCTATTATATCGAATCTTTCCATAACAAGCTCTTCATCCCCAAATTCAATCTGGTTAAGAGTAAGAAGCTTTTTAACCATCATATTCATCTTATTAGCTTCATCCATTATTACACTGCAATAAAAATCCATGCTTTCAGGATCATCAGTTATTCCTTCTTTAAGTCCTTCTGCATATCCCTGAATCAAGGCAATAGGCGTCTTTAATTCATGTGATACATTGGATAAGAACTCTGTTCTCATCTGGTCAATTTTAACTTTTTTATCTATGTCTCTTTGTAATTCAAGATTCGCTGATTTTAACTGTGCAATATTCTGTTCCAGCCTGCTTGACATGTAATTCATGCTCTCGCCAAGAATACCTATCTCACCTTTATCATTTCCTTCATAACGTGCATCAAAATCCATTGCTGCCATTTTCTTAGCCAGCTCTGAAAGCTGCATAATAGGCTTCGTAAAATATGATGAGAATATATAAGCGACAACTATGCCTATTAGTGTTATAGCTATTCCTATATATGTAATAAACTTGTTAAATATAGTTACATTATCCTTAATTCCCTGAATTGCCAGTCTTAACATTATGGAATCACCGCAATCAAGAGTACCCCATAATTCATAGTAATAATCACCAAGACGGGTATCATATATCTTTTGTAACGTATACTTATCAGTCTTAAGAATAATCTCTCTTGTCTCTCCAATACCGCTTCCTGACATATTAATCATATAAGGATCCTTTAAATTATCTGATGATATATCTGAATCCGTGTTATCAGTATCGGTACTGCTGTTATTATTATCACCTGACATATCATCCATATTCATATCTGATGGTCTGTTCTTATCTATACCATTTTTACCACCCTTATTCTTACTATCCGGTGCCGGCTGGGCTGATGAATCCTGTGATGACTGCTGCTGTTGGCTGTCCTGCTGGAAAATATCATTATTAAAGATACTCATTCTTAATCTGTTTATCATCTCATCTTCAACATTACTGCTTACATATACAGTAGTCCAGTCACTATTAACAACTATAACAGACATAGCAGTACTGTTAGTAAGCTGTTCCAGACTATCATTCATCTGATTGTCTGTAATATCTCCTGCTGAATAATTATTAAAAATATCATTAATACAGTCATAATTAGACAACATCAGTTTTCTTTTCCCATCAAAATAGAACTGTTCAGAAAATGCATTATTAATAAATACTACTAATACTATTAAACTTACAATAATTGCTGTAAGAAGTAATGTAAATTTAACTCTTATAGAATGTCTTCCCATTATTTAAACCTGCCTGTCGTATTCAAGATTCGCTCACAAATCCTGCTGTGAGCTGCCGGTCAGCTCTGCTGACATTTTCATATCAGTGGCTCTGCAATCCTCGCAAAGCATATATCCCAGTCGCAGATTGAACCTCGACTAAGCTATATATATTACTATTCTTCTATTTTTCAGGTATGTATTATCATAGCTAAATGCCTATACCTGTACAACAAAAATTATATCATCTTTCTAGACCTCAAACTTATATCCCATTCCCCATATAGTTTTGATATAATCTCCCTTATCACCCATTTTCTTTCTGAGCTTCTTTACATGTGTATCAATTGTTCTTGCATCTCCAAAATAATCATAATTCCATACATTATTAAGAATCTTTTCCCTTGATAATGCAATCCCCTTATTATCTATAAAATATGATAAAAGTTCAAATTCTTTATAGCTTAATTCAATCTCCTTTCCATCAATCCTTACTATATGCGCTGCCTTATCAATCTCTATTCCACCTATATCAATACATTCATTACTATCAACCATATATGCTCTCCTTATAAGAGCATCAACCCTTGCAGTCAATATCTTAGGACTGAACGGCTTGCTTATATATTCATCTGCACCACAGTCAAACCCCTGTAATTCATCACGTTCTTCACTTTTAGCAGTAAGCATAATAATAGGTACTTTTGAATTCTTTCTTATCTCACGGCATACTTCCCAGCCATCCATCTTAGGCATCATCACATCAAGTATTACAAGTGCAATATTCTTATCTGCATAAAATTTATCTATCGCTTCTTCTCCATCTCCTGCTTCTATAACTTCATAATTCTTTCTTGACAGGAAATCATTAACAAGCTTTCTCATTCTGCTTTCATCATCAACCATTAAAACTTTTAATTTATCCATTGTAACCCTCCATTCAATACACTTAATCTTATTACAGTTTATTTCTGCAATATAAAACCATAAGCTTATAAATTATCAAATCATATCCATATATTACCTTACAGTTATGTTTAATTTGTGAAATAATATATGTTTTTTCTATGTCTTAACCCTGTTATTTCCCCTGTATCTGCGCTTCTCTTGCCTTAAGAGATGCTTCCTCTGACTGTAACTGTTCCTGCCAGGCTGAATATTTATCCTGTAGTTTGGTTTCATAATTGATTATATTTTGAATATCTTACTTTTATATCTTTTGATATCTTATCAATTCCTTATACTCCGCATAAATACTGGTTTTTATATTTTCATATTTTCACAGATATTTATATATAATTCTGTGTGGGTGGCAAATGGGTGGCAATTCAATATATGCTTTCCACATGCCTATAACCTATTTATCATTATCATACCATTACGGCAGCCATACCGCAATGGTATGACAATAATAATATACACGGTCACGATGGGCGACATGCCAATATTAATTGTGCATGTTCTGATACTCTTCCGAATTAACTATCTCTGTATAAATATCTCTAAGTAATGCATATCCCATGCGTGCCTCAATAACATCTTCGCTCTCAGGATCTCTTCCAAGAAGTGTCCTGTAACAGTTAATAATAAATTCTCTCTTATGTTTAATCCTGTACTCATCAGAATCCATTAAGGAATTATCAACATCTGATAAATCACAGTCATAATCCCTGTCGATTATGGCATTGGTGTAAGCTTCTAGCGCTTCCGGGTCTGCCAGTCTGCCCAAATGTTCTATAAAACATGTATTAATACAATTTCCTGCCTGCTGTCTTGTCATATTAGTTTCCTCACTTTCATTATTACTATTATTGTCATCATAAAACATTGACACATCCAAATGCTGTGGTGCGCCATTAATATTTCCATTTGTAGATGTATATTGCCAGCCCATTATATTCCAGCCATCAATCGTAAATGGTTCATCAAGATTGGGATTATCCAAATACATTGCTACCCACAGTGGATACTGAGTAAGTCTGCTGTCAAAGTACTCATTTACAAAGCTCATATTTGCATATAACATTGTATTGTATCCATGCTCTGCCATTCTGTCAGCAAATGCAATCGCTATATCACTTATCAGCTCACTTGTTGCTCCAATTCCGTTATCATTCATATAACGGACTGTATCTCCTTCAATATCATATACAACAGGATAATCAAGACTTATTCCATTTAAAACCTCTGCACATGCATCGGCTTCTCTTACAGCTTCTTCTGCGCTTCTTGCATAACAGAACCAGTATACCCCTGTTTTATGTCCTGCCTGCTTTGCCTGTTCAATAAAATAGTCAAAATTAATATCCTTTTGTGCAGCTGAATTGCCATATCCGGCTCTTACTATAACTCCTTGTATATTACTTTCTTTTATTGCTTTAAAGTCAATTGAACCAATTGTCTGATTACAAGATACATCAATTACTCCGTACATATTAATCCACCTTTCTTTACTTCTTAATTATCCTTTTTAGGCTTGCTGTAATTAAGTGCCTGCGAACTGTCACATACGCCTGCTGTTGTCGGATCTGTGATTATTCCAAGTGTCACAAGAAGGTTGACGATAATCATAATAATCTGCATGACATTATCCTAGCTTACTGCCGGCACAATCTCAAGCAGCCCTAAAAGCTGGTAGAAAAATGCTAACACTGCTGTTACAAATGCTACTACAAATGTTTTGTTCTTAAATCTTACTTTCCAGTTAATCTTAGTCATAATAAATTCCTCTCTTTCATAAATTTCCATTAATGTCTTTACGCCACTGCATGCCAAATAAATAATCGTGATAACATAATTACATATTAGTTAAACAGTCCTGTCTGCACTGCATAGAAGAAAAATCCTATCAGTGCCGTAATTATTGTTGTTACCAGTGCTTTAATTGTACTGTTAGTATGTTCTAACGCCGTACACAATGCCGCCAGCCTGTTGTCCATAACTGCCGTCACAGACTCCAGCTTTCTGATACGTTCGGCGTGGTCATCCAGCCTTTTTTCAGTAGTGTCTAACTGCTGTTCAACAAGTTCATTATTCATTTTCTCTTCTGCTCCTTTCCGCAGCTTTAAAGGCTGCTTATTTTTATGGTATAAAAAAAAGACACATGCGTGCCTTTATTTCCTACTATATCCTGCTATCTTCTCTATCCAATAATTTTATAATTATTATATTTACCTTGTTACACAATATATTAATTATTTATACCATACTGCAAGTGTTGAGCCTGATGTACATGCCGTACCTTTAAACCAAAATGTATTTAGCTTTAAAAGTGTTGTATCTGTATAAACAGCACATCCGGCATAATTAGTTGAATCTATATAATATCCGTCATACCACATCTTATTATCAGATGTTGGCAACGCTTTCTTAGGCAGTTGGAAGCCGAATGTTCTTCCATTAGATGCATTTCTGACCTGTACAAATAATTCATCAAAGTTCCCGCCATTAATTGAAGAATATTTTATCTCTGCAGTGCCTGTAACATAATTATAATATGTCCATCTTCTGTCAGTATCTGTATTTTTATAATAAGGTATTCCACCTATAATAGGCGTAGGTGTATATCCTGTTGCACTTGTAACGCCTGATGTTGTCTTTATACCTCCAAGCGTTGATGAAGAAGCAGTTGGAAGTGAATACTTATTAGCCCCCTCTGCTATTGTATTAAGTTTCTTAACCATCGTAGTAGTCATAAGACCATCAGATGCCGTGCTTGCCGCTGTATATGTCTTAATCCTGCCATTTAGTGTATCTGCTGCCTTAGCACAGTCCTCCACGCCCTGTTCAAGTCTGTTAAGGTCATCATACTTAACTGTTCCTGATGCCGTCCATACTTTTTTTATAAAATTAACAATCCCCATATATACCTCACTTTCCTGATTTCTGATTTGCAATTAATTTAGTATGCTATCCTTGCTTTTAACTGTGTATTAACATATATTTGTATATCTGCTCCTGAATCCCATATGAAAATATTCTGTGTTGGATTAGTACAGGCGACTGCACATTCACCCCACTTGTCTGTATTAACATAAAATTCTCCATGCGCTTTCGTAACTCCATAAAAATCTGCAGTACCATCAAATCTGACCTTTCCCTTTGAGTACACATCTCCATTTCCATATAATACAAAAGTTGGATTATAACCAACTATTCCCGGCGTCTGTACATGTGCCTTAGTCTGTGTAGATACAATCCATTGTGAAGCCGGATTATCAGACTGGAAGTTCTGAATATATACCCTGTAATCTCCATAATCACTATATAGTGCATTTTTATCTATTTTCCAGCCTCCTATCGTTCCTTTGGAGGCGTCTATCGTTCCATCATGGTATATTTTTAAAGGTGAATCCATAAAGCTTGTATTAGGCTTTCCAGCCCATAAGGCAACATTATTGTATATCTGATTGCTGCTCCATATTAATCCAAGTCCTGTCGAATCACTGTTAGCATACATGTAATCGGCAGTTATATAAGCACCTCCAATTCTTCCACTTGTAAAGTCAACTACACCGTCTTTTGCAATCTTTGCATAAGTACTGTTAAGTGTAAATCTGTCAGAAGTTAAATATATTTCATCGGCTGATGCATTTATCATGCTTATTATCTGTCCGGTATCATTTTTGTCAATTTTCAATGCAATCTGTCCTGTTACCGTATTAACAGAATCCTTTGTTGCATATGTACCGGATACACTTTGCAATATACTCTTTGAAGTTTCTTCAATCTTACTTGTAAAAGATGTGACTGTGGTATAATCTTCTGGTGCTGGTGTCCAGTCTGTCACCCTGTCGCCCTTTTCAATCTTGAACCTTATATCAGATATATCTTTATCCTGCGATATCACAGAATCATCATTATAGGCAATCACAGCATTGAAATATTTTGCTCCTGCCGGTGTAGTAAATGACTTAGGAAATGTTGTATACCAGTCCTGACTGCTTATAAACTTATACCCGTTGTCATAGAAAAACAGAATAATCTTTCCAGTTCCATACCTTGATATTATATATTGGGTTGCACTGTCAATTTCTCTTGCTGTCTTAGTTCTTAATCTTCTTATTGAATCTGTCCTTACTCCATTGGATATTGTGCCCTGTTCCCAATATAGCCGGTCCATTGGAAGGTAATTTCTCCCACCTATCGTAAGGCTGTCAAAATCCCCCTGTGTTACATATGATTCACTTATCTGCTGTGTTATGTTTCCTGCACTATAATCAACCAGTGCCTGTGCTTCCTTAGTTGTACAATACCCAGATAATGTATCTGTGGTAACGTAAGTCTTGCCAACTGATACTGTAAATTTATCATATGACTGTTTTAGCTGTGTCAGATTATTTGATATCTCATTAACGATTTTATTATCTGCTTTTATTTTTATGTTTTCCTCAACCTGACTGACAGTTGAGCTGATACCGTCAAGATTGGCTGTTATGTCCGTTATCTTACTTAATAATGCCGTATATTCATTATTGGCCATAAGCTTCCAATAATATGTACCGTCTTCTTTTTTAGAAAACCTGTAACATTTATCCGTACCATTGACATAT
The DNA here is from genome assembly GCA_900545725.1 of uncultured Eubacterium sp. Taxonomy (GTDB): domain Bacteria; phylum Bacillota; class Clostridia; order Lachnospirales; family Lachnospiraceae; genus Lachnospira. Next base: position 12,884 of record URAI01000015.1, on the reverse strand, counting down.
GCAATATCTGAAAGATGTTTATTAAGTTTTTCTGATGTGAATGTTACAAGCTTTGCCGGCAATGTAAATGGAAGAGTCAGAGGCGTACCCCAATTGACTGCTGGCTCATTATCAAGTGTTGGAATCTCATCTACCCAAAATATATTCACATCATTGTTAATTTCACTGTCAATTTGACTTAATCTTGCATTAATGGTATCTAATTCCTGTGTAAATACAGATGTATCCAGCTTGTTTCTGCCTGCATCATCTATATCTGATTTCCATATCCGCTGATCTATCTTTCCCTGTATTACATTTACCGCTGTTCCCTGCTGCGTAATTTTACCGGATAAATCATTTAAAGAATCCGTCATTGACTTAAATGAAACATCCAATCGCTGTCCATTGGCATCTACATATATATGACTGCTGTTAATTGTATGTGTATTATCATTATTAATAGCATCAAACAGTGTATCTATATTGAGCTTATTTGCCGATATGTTTGCATTGTCTGACACCATATCATCCCTTATTATCTTCTTTTTTATACCATCCTGCGTTATACCTGATGCATCGAACATCAGCCTGCCGTTCTTATCCCATACATACATATTGTAATCAGCTTCTGCATCTTTTCCAATCTGCACTCTTGGAATATTATTAATATCCCTGATAAGAATAGTATTGTTCTTAATCTTCATATTGCCATCTTCTGATACAATATCCACAACATTGGTACATATCTGACCGCCTATAATCTTATTTGCAACAATGGAATCAATCATTGCGGACTTAATTTGTGCATTTCCTATCAATGCCGCTACAGAATTGCTGAAACTTGTAACAAGACTGCCACCGGCAGCATTGCCAAACATCAATGTATTAATATCTGCGATATGTGCTGTAAGATCTGTAATAACAGCACTTGAAGCTGTAAGCGACGTTGCTTCAAGCTTCCCTACTTTTCCCTCAACTGCATTGAACTTATTAATATCAGCATATGTTATCTTTGCTGTATCCGCATCCAGCTTATTAGTTTTAAGATTGACAATTTCAGCATTAACAGCCTCAAGCTTATCTGCAGTTATTGTATGAGCATTAACCCAGTCGGCATCAACCTTATTTGCAACAAGCTTATTAACCATCAGAAGCTCTGTATAAGTTCTTTCCATAGCCTTGACTGACGGCCCTTTAAAATCTACATCTGATTCTGCCTCTGTCTTTCCAACTGCCTGTACTTTAGTGGATATACCACCATCATATGTATGCACAACGGTCATAACAGGAAGCCGGTAGACATTACCTGACAAATCACTGCATAACACTATATCCCACGGTTCAAGCCTTATATCACCTAAAAATTCACATTCACCGGCACGATATGTAAATCCATTAAGGACTGCATATATTGAATCAAGCTGTGCCTGTGTCATCCATGGATCCGATATGCTTATACCTCTTGTTCCTGTTCCACTTACAAGCTGTGTATCCTTATCTATACTACATTCAATTCTTCCAATAACATTATCTGACTGATTCTTTGTCATTGAAAACTGACGTGATATGCTTAAATCATACGTTTCATCATACCATTTAAGCTGAAGCTTTCCTTTTCGGTCTATGACCGCAAATTTTCCATATAGTGCAGCTATATACCCTATTATTTCCCTGCAGGTGTATCCTTGCGGTTTTTCCTGTATATATAGAGTTCCAAGACCTGTTGTTGACCTTGTAATTCCTGACAACTTGCATGCTTCATTCAAAACCTGTAAGGCTGTGGCAGGATACGTTAATTCAGATACAAATAATACCTCTGTATTAATCATTCTGTCATAAGCGGTGAATTTTATCATTCTGCCATCGATCTCCTCAGGTCTTGCAGCTTTAAATATACCCATTGGAACGTATTCATACTTATTATCTGTCAATAGACCTATCTGTAATTCAACTTCTGTATTTTCAAATAATAAGCCTGTATTTTTCATGGTAACATCTATATATGCACTTACTGTTGAACCTATTGTAATATCATCCTCGCCATTACTTCCTCCTGTAAATGTAAGCGACTTAATGCCTGAATCATACCATTTATTATTAATCTTAATTCTTGCATTAAATTTGCGAGAGGTTTTACTGATATATTTTTTAAAGTCATCAGTTACATCATTGTACATAAGCCACTACCTCATTTTGTCATAAATTCCAGTGCAATAATATCATCAAAACCGGCATCATCCATAAAATCATCACTGCTTATTGTTTCAATGCTGATATCTCTTTCAATATCAAGAAGTTCATTGCATTTATCATTCAATTCCTCTTCGCTATATGCTGCCTTTATCTCATTCAGGGTCTTCTCATATGGTACATAAGCCTCTCTTAATACCTTTTCATTTGCAATAACCATAAATTGAGCCTTTACCTTGAGAATATTTCTATGTTCTTCATTTTGACGTTTCCTTGCACTTTCGAGGAAACTATAAATATTATTAAGATTATTCACAATATCTCTGTTCTTCATTACTATTCCTCACTTTCCTGTACTCCGCTAAGAACTGAATCCACAAGCTCATCAAAATCTGACATATCTTTTTTACATTCAGCTTTATTCTGCATATACAATGTATAATTCCTTATTGACTGCGACGTCTGTGGCCATCCATCCACCTTGCCATTAACCTTTACAATGGCAGCGCTCATTGTTACCACTTCCACATCTGTATCACCATTATTAATAACACTTGATGCTGTAATCTGAGTTGTAATCTTTGTTGTATCTACTGTATCTGTCTTTAACATTTTTCTATCTCCTTATGTAATATTTAATATACCTTAAATAACTCATAACACAACTTATCACTGCTGTATTATCTGTACAGTAACACTCCTGTACCAGTAATTCCCATCACCTATATCTCCAACGGCCTCTTTGCTTAATGTTCCACGGTATGTATCTATCGTTATATCGCTGCCATCGTCATGGACTGTTATTGGAAAGAAGCCGGCTATAAGATTATTTTTAATCAGAATATAATCATCCTCTGTCATAAATCCCCAGTTAATACTTATATCTTTCTTCTCTGCCACCACATCACCTATCATGGTGCCATCAAGTGCGCGACCTGTATCAGATGACCATATTATCTCATCATTTATTTTAAGTGACACCGGTGCCGGAAGCTCCACACCCCCTGCTTTTATTACCATATATACCTCTTTCCACATAAAAAGCCGGCTGCTTATAAATACAGCCGGCTTTTGTTATGTTATAATTTCACATTTTCCTGTAGCTTTTGTATTCTTGTTAATCTTGTCTACAATGTACTTCTTAAGGCTCATTCCATCAATCTGTATGTCAAGATCCAGATTTTCAAGTATCTTAAGTATCTGCTTAAGTATACTTATAGCTTCTGCCATTAACGCACCTCCACTGCTCATCTGTGCTGCTTCTAATGCCATAGCTTTTAACTTGTCCTCCGGTGCTACAACTTCACCCTGATGGCGGTTATCACCAATCATTGCAAGCTGAGGGGTATTGGCTTTAACATAACCGCCCTGGGCAAGCATAGGAATACTCGGTACAGATATTGAAGGCAGCCAACCAAAAGGTTCAGCTCCAAGAATGCTAAGTTCCCTTAACTTATCAAGCGCAGAATTTAATCCATTAAATGGAATTGATACAACATCATTAATTCCGCCTATAAGACCATTTACAACATCTTTTAACCCTGATAATATTCCATCCTTAATACCTGAAAATACTTCGCCTCCTGAACTGAATACATCCCTTACAGCCTGCCATGCCTCGGAGAATTTATCTCTGAACCAGTCAGTAACATTACTGAATGTATTTTTAATTCCATCCCATATACCGCCAAAAAAATCTGCTGTACTGTCAAAAGCTCCTTTTATACCATCCCATGCTTTATTGAAAATATCCGTAAACCATTCTGCAGCATTGCTGAAGACATCACATATTCCATTCCAGCATCTTTTCATAAACTCAATTATTCGGTCCACGAAACCACTTACAAGGTCTATAATGATATTTACAATCCCCTCAACAACCGACCATATACTCTTTATTATCCCCTTTAATATTTCCACAAGTCCGTCAAGACACTTCTTCCAGTCGCCTGTGAAAACACCATCAAGAAAATCAATAACACCACTGAATATTTCTATGATTCCAGTTATAACTTTACTTATAACACCATAAACATCAAGAACAATATTTCCAATTGTTTCTAATGCCGGAGTAAGTACAGGAAGAACATTAGTCGCCAGCCATTCAAATAATGGTTCAAGTACGTTATGCCACAAATCACCAATCAGATCGGCAGCTTTTCCGATAAAGTCAGCTATTGCCTCTGCCATTGGCTGCAGATCTTCATTAATAAGCTTAACAGCCCTTTCAGAAAGCCTGTCAAATATGGGTACTATATATTTATCATAAACATCAACAACAGCTCCCACAAGCTTTGATAAGCCTTCTGTAAGCTTATCAAACATAGGTTTTATATGTTCATCATACATTGTGGAAAAATGTGTACATAATTCAGTAAATGACTGTTCTAATTCATCAAATATCTTTCTTACAGGCTCAAGTGTATCTGCCATTGCCTGCTTTATGGCATCTTTATTTTCAATAAATGGTTTTGTAATAAGGCCTGATATATCTGTACTTAATTTACCGCATATTTCCGTAACCTCAAAAAACCCATTTAAAAATATTCCGGCTATATCACCTGTTATAGCTTTAGCATCATCGCTTCTGAATACCTCAGCTACATCTGCCAGAAACATATACCAGTCACCAAGTGTATCAGCCAGTTCTGCATTTACATCGAATATATTCACAAGCTTGTTTTTGATATAATCCGAATCTTTAGAAAGATAATTATCAAACCCTCCAAGAAGATTTTCACCAACAGTCATACCTATGCTTGTAACAGAACCACATAACTTCCCTAATGATAAAGCAATGCTGTCCGCCATTTTTCTTGCTGAAGCAGTTACCTTGGTATCTGTAAATATATCTATAAGACTATTTTTGATGCTTTCAATATGCCCTTTAGAACGCTCTATACTTGCATCAAAATCATTACCAAGTCCTTCTTTAAACCCTGTTTTAAATTTATCTGCAAGCTCATCCACAAGTTTTTTAAATCCGGTAAGGCTGTCTGCTGCCTTACTTATTTCATTGGCAGCATTGGTGGCTGATTTAGCTGCTCCCGAACCACTGCCACCTCCACCAGAAGAACCGCCTCCGCTATCTGAACTGCCATCATCTGAATTATCAGTAAGCTTGTTTATCTGGTCAAATCCTGCAAGAGAACGCTCTATCTTTTTGGCTGACTCTGCCGCCGCATCTCCTATTCCTGCCACGTCTGAGGCCGTTCCGGTGGCACTGTCTCCTACATCTCCTATACTGTCTGATACTCCGGCAAGTTCGGCAGCCGATTCCGCTATACTTCCTGTGGAAGCTGAAAGATCCGCCCCTGTAAGCATTGATATGAAGCTTGCAAAACCGTCCGCTAACTTCTGCAATGCCGCAAGTGCAACATTGGCAGCTTTGACAATAGGTGTAAATAATGCAATAAAACCTTTACCCAGTGATGCCTTTAACTGTTCAAACCTTAATGTTAATATTCTCGTCTGGTTAGCCCAGCTGTCCTGTGTCTTTAAAAAGTCTCCACTTGCGTTAGACAATGCACTGGTAACATACTGGTAACGGAGCATAACCTTTTCCTGCTCCGTCATATTAGCTGTAGTCTTACCAAATCCATTATTAAGAGCATACTGATCAAGATTGGTCTGTGTCATTACAACGCCCAGATCCTTAAGTGTCTCTGTCTCACCGGTCCATATAGACTTCATTTTAGTATATGCCTCATCTGTTCCAAGATTATAAAATGAGGCAACATCACCGGTAAGTGCTGTTACATTCTCAGCCATCTTAAGTGCATCCTTTCCGGTCACACCCATTGCCGAGCTCATCTGTCCAAATACACCCATATACTTTTTTGCAGACAGTTCAGATAAACCAAATCTTTCCATTGAACTTTTTGCAAATTCATCAGCCTGCGTGCTCATGTTTCCAAATGCCGTATCAACAACATTCTGTACTTCTGTTATGTCAGAACCCATATCAACACACGATTTCACAAATGCACCGATTGCCGCAGTTCCCAGAACTGCCGGAAGCTTTCCGGCTATTGTTGTGAACATGCCTGATGTTTTCTTTGACACATTATTACCAATGCCTGTCATATGCTTATCAATATTATTACCGGTTATTGAAAACTGTTTATTAATACTTTTAGCTGCGCTGCTTCCCATTCCCGACATATTCCGGGCAAACTTTTCATTTATATCTGAAAATTGTTTACCCGTATCTGTAATTATCTTGGTTGCCATCGATGACATCTGCTTGGAAAACTGACTGCTTATTCCTGAAAACTTCCTGCTGATATCCTCTGTCACCTTGCCCAGCTGGTCAACCCATTTATCCGTATTAAGTCCAAGGTCGATATATACACCTGCAACTTCTTGTGACATGCTTTTACCTCCTTCCCTATTTTTTATAAAAACCGTAACATTTTTTAAATGTCACGGTTTACTGTAATTATGAAAATGTCTTTTTTAACCACTGCTGCATCTCAAGAAGTTTCCTGTTACCCTCCGGTATTCCATTTTTATTTCTCTTTTTTACATTCATACGCCACTCACGCCATATCCTCATCTGCTCTTTAGTATACGTCTTAAGCTTCTTAGGATCATTTTCTGCACGTATGCTTACAATCTGTCCAAGCGGAGTATCCGGCATAATACCGGACAGCAGTGATACAAACTCCTGATATGACATATCATCATCATTTCTAAGCCTTATGCCGTATTGTTTTAAAAAGCTCGCTTCGATAAGGCTCCAGTCTTCAAATATATCATAATAGGCTTCTTTATATGCTGGGTGTATCTTCTCCATACGTGCCGGCCGCAACATTCATAATAGTTTCATAAACAAGCCTGTATTCCGGCATAGGAAGGTCAATATCTTCAATTGCCTGTGTGTTTTTCTCTCCTATAAGCATATTTAACGCTTTGTTCATAAATTCAAGCTGTGTCTTTTCATTCTTCTCATCTTCCACCTGTTTGGCCATTGCCTGAATGTTAAGTACAACACTCTTTCTATTATTAACTGTTACGGTAAGCTCATCTGTTATCTTCAAGACCGGAAGACTGTTAGTTATCTTCATTGAAATATCAATTAACTGAAAATCTGTTTTGTTTGCCATAATAATCTCCATTCTGCGTATTAATATTTTTTCAGGAGCATCAGCATTTTTAACCGTTACCCCTGATTATCCTTATTCAGATGTATAAGCGATATATGTAGGTTTTCCATCTGACTGTACTTCCCATTCCAGTGCATCTACTGCCGTACTGTCACCGCCAAGACTTGTAGTATTAACCACACATGGAATAATAAGCTGATCCTGATTAGGGAATATAATTGAAAACCATGAGTTACAGTCCTGTCCATTTTTAAAAGCAAGACCGGCGACATAATCATTTCCAGGATCTCCATAATTACGCTTGCCTCCCATGCTGACACCGAGTGACTTCGATGTCATAATACGTCTTACCCAGCCTTTCTGGTCCATCGGATTCCATTCTTCAATTCCGTTATCAATTGATACACTAAGGCTTTCAGCATCCCTAACAAGCGTTGTTGTAATAGTTTCAGCCGCATCAGTATCTTTTCTTCCATCTATGCATATTCCAAATGTAAGTTCATTAGTCGGATTGACACCTTTTACAGGTGAAACTCCCACCTTATATCCATATAACTGTTTATTCATTCTCTATCCTTTCCGGTTAAAGCTCATAATAAATATCAGCTTCAATTACCATTTCATATATTCCATTGTCATCTGTTCCCACGTCTACAGGCTCTTCCATCTGCATATCTGTAAACAGTATCTTCTTACCATTGACAGTAACACCTCGCAAATCCTTTAAAAACATATATACATCATATGCTTTCCGCTCAGTTTCCCTCTGCTTTTTATTCCAGTGAATAAGAATACTTACCGCCTTAACAGAATATGATCTTGTTTCATCACCGCCAACGCTCTTTAATTTAGGGCTTCCACGTTTGTTATTATATACACCTATGCTTTCATTTTTCTTGTTATCAAGCTTTCCTGAATATACATGTTCATCATCCACTATTCCCAATGATGCTATGCAATCCCTTATATCACTTAAAAATAACATCTCAGCTCCTGTTCAATCTCTTTAATATATTATTGAAATATTTCTTAATATCATCCTGATGTACACCGCCACCCTTAAGCCACGGCTTAAACCATTCACCTCCGGCAAATGCATTTTCATATGTCTGGTAATTATATTCTGGGTGATAATACAGCCGCCTTGCATAAGGTGTTGATGTTACAATCCTTACCCTGCCGTCTCTTGAATCAGATACATCCACAAATGTCGCATCATGCTGTAAATGTCCTGTATCAAAAGGCATTACCTCAGCCTGTACAATATCCGTGTGTATTGCCTCACCTGTCATTTCAAGTGCTTTGACCGCATTTGCATTAATCTTTTTTATAACCGGAGTATTAAATTTAACCGTTGATTTAACATATTTATAGGTCATTACATCACATCCAGTCTTATATAATTTACAGTACCGTCAGGATTACGGCACTTCGTACCCTTGTATATATGCCTTGTTATACCAAACACCGTTATATCACCTTTAGTAATAACAGGAAGCTCCGGTGCAATATCTCCAGGTATCATGGCGCATCCCTCAAGCTGTATAAGCCTCTTTTCAGCAGTAAGTACCGTTTTACCACTATCCTGGTAGTTGCATAGACCATCCCATGTAACTGCCTCTAACGGCTCACCATATACATTCTGTCCTTCCGGTTCTATTTCTACATGTATATAAGTCTTGCACATGCTCTTTAATATCAGACACGGATATCTCATTCTCACACCCCCAGACTAAGACTGCAAAGACCCGTCTGACAAAGTATCCTGTACGTATCACGTTTTATTGCAATACCACTCTGTATCATTACATTCCAACTGCTGCCAAACTGCATTGATACCCCATTAATTGAATAATTCTGCAGTACACAGTTAATCATGTCTTCATTTTCATACTCAAAATCAGCCATATCACAGCAGACATCTATAATTATTGCCTGCTGGAACTCTGTCAGATTGTCAAATCCTCTTGACTTAATCCGGTTAAAGGTAAGCGAGTCGATATGCCGCCCCGCCTGCTTCAACCTTTTTTCTATCTGTTCATCAGGTATAATACGGTGTTCACTAAGATATTGTTCTTTACTTGCATATACCATAGGCTCACTCTTCAATATCTTCTGCAGGATCTACATCAACGAATACAGAATCAACCTTACCATCCTTGCCATTAGGGAATACAAATGTATCACTTAACTGGCGATTCTGATAAAGATATCCGTCTCCTTCTGTATGTGCTCCTGGTGCGAAGAAATAAATAGATGAAATCTTAGGTACTGTCTTACATGTCTGACCACATGCGACAAGTACATTAATCTTATGTGAACCCTGAACAGTCTTTTCATAATATGTGGCTATATTAGTCTTTATAGGCTTTGCCACGACTGTATAAGTGCTGTCGCTCTTAGTGTAGTATGTCTTTCCTTCTGCCACATCTGTATCTGTTGTTATGGCATACTTTGACTTAAGCGGAGCAAAACCGCCCTCTGCAACATCCCAATCGAATCTGTCATAGAATCTTTCATCATCCACAACTTCCATAAGTGTCACACCATCAATATCAGTTACACGTGTTTCAATACCAAGACCACCTTCTGCAATCTGTGTCATTTCAATCTTACGTGTAAATTCCTTTGATACCTCAAGCTTATCCATAATGTCAGAAGATATATACATAATGAGGCTTCCATTTGCCTTATATCTTCTAAGCTTGCCTGCTGCCAGAATGTGCTTAAGCTTAGCAAATACATTCTCTGATGTATATTCTGTGGAAGCTGTTTCAGTATGATATAATTCTGTCTTCTGTGCAGCCTGTGCTACCTTACTGAAAAATAATGCATCTGTCTCTGGCACTACCTGTGTCTGTTCAAATATGTGTGAGATATTCTGAATAGATGCTGTCTGATTTGTTTCATCAACATCTGCCTTATCAACCATAAACTGTACATCTCTGTCATGTGTTACTGTGTAAGGAACATCTTTCTGGTTATATTCCCCTGTGTTCCATCCACCTGATCTCTTATGGTTCTTATAACCACTTACACTCATCTGTGTAAAATGGAAGGTCTTTGCATCTAACCATCTGACATTGTTTGTGATAAATGGTGATGTAAGTGTGCCCTGAATAAGAATTGCTAATAATTCAGAACTCCACTGTTCTGCATAATTTAAAGTTGGCATATTATTTTACCTTTTTAACCTTTCTTAATTGAATCTGTTCCATCTCTTTGTAGGAACATTTACATTGCTACCTGCAGAAGACTGCTGTCCATTAGTCTGCTGCCCGGCACCTATCCTAAAACCGGCATTGTTTTCTTTTTCCGGTTTAAGTGCCGGCACATCCTTAACCACCTGTTCAAGTGCTGCCTTGATATTATCTTCTGATATCTTCCCATCATTACCTTTAGCTTTGGTAAAGTCAGCCATTTTAAGGACATATGGAAGCGTCTTGGCAGCTATGCCAAGTGTCATTGCTACTTTTGTAGCTGCAAGTTCTATCTGTGCATGTTCCGCCATCTGCTGTGCCACAGCCAGTTCACTCTTAAGTCCGGCATTTACATTGTTCTGTTCATCCGTCTGCTGCTGTTTATTCTGCTTAAAAGCTGTTATGGCTTGATTAATCTCGTCTTCTGATAAGCCTTGCTGTTGAAAATAGCTTTTAAGTACTGCGTTTTCTTTTTTGGCTGTTGCAGTATCAATCATATTTTGTATTTTAGTATAGTCGATTGACTGTTGATTGTTCTGCTGCCCTTGATTGTTGTCTCCAGCATTTTGGTCGCTGTTACCTTCTCCACTTTCTGCAAAGAATTGTAAATTTAACTTTAATTCTTTCATCTGCGTGCCTCCTTTCCGTTTATAGCCCGTCGGCATTTTCCTAAAGTTTAGTGTCATTAAGTTTTGGACATATAAAAAGGACGTCCATTACTGAACGTCCCGATTATTGATATTTTATTGTATTAAATTATCTTATTGCATTTTCTTCATTTCTGCCATTGCTGCTTTTCTTCCCTGCATATATCCAAATCTAAAGCCATTGCATATCATTTCATAAATATTATTACTGGCTTTTTCTATATCTTCAATATTACTTGCATACATATCATAATTAGGATTAATATTTCCTTGCGACTTCTCAACTAAGTCCATTGTCTTTCTTACTACTGCCATATTACAACACCCCCATATTCAACTGTGCGTTGCTATTGTTAATCTGTTCTTTAAGCACAACTGGCAACTTATAGTTTTGTATAATATTAAGTGCTGTATCGCACTGGCTACGTTTAATTGACTTGTATGAGCTTACTTGAAACTGTCTTTTTAATTCTTTGTATATATCAGTATAGACTTTTCCACTTAATGACTTATTATGATAAGCATTGCTATTCTTACCGTCTAATGCAAGAGTTCCAACCCTACGAACTGCTGTTGTAATTTTGTCACACTCAACACCCATTAATGGCATATCTTGTTTAAATTCTTCAAACTCTTTTTGAATATTAGATACCTTTTCATCAACTGTAAGCACTTTATTATTTACTTCGAGAATAGCTTGGCTTTGTAACTGGAGTTGTTCTAATGGTGATAAAACTCTAGGTCTTGCAATGAGTTCATCTTCCATTTCGTGAAACCTATTAATATACTTTGCTGTAAATTCTGTTCCCTTTGTTCCTGTAAGCTTATGAGCTATAAATTCACAGCCTTTCTTGGTTACGTTATAGCAAGGTTTCTGCCTATTAAATTTATCTGTATACTCGCTTTCTGTAAAGAAATCAGTGTGGGAAATTTTTCCCTCACCTAATTGCTCAATATATCTTCTAATATCCTTAAGTAAATCATTATGTGGTTTATTAACCATTTTGGCTACTTCGATGCTTGTTATTGTCTGTTCAATATTGTTCATTTTAAAATCTCCTTAATTTTAGTTTGCAAGGAGTATCTTTCTATGATAAAATATTTCATAGAGGATATTCCTCAGTTTTGTGAAACACTCGTAGGTCTTGGTAGGATTGCGAGTGTTTTCTTATTTGCTTTTATTACGATTTTTTAATTTTTCTACTGCTTCTTTACTGAATAAATAATTTCTATTGCCAGCTTCTCTCATTTCAGTTTCATTAAGTTCCATTTTTTTTGCTAATTTAATTAAATAAGTTGGCGTTAAGTTTAATTCTTCAGCAACTTCTCTCGTAATAAAGACGTTTCTGACATCTGTCACATTCTCACCTCCATGTACAAACAATACCATATTCGATGTCGAACGTCAAGCATTCTTTTAATTTATTTTTGCAACCTACCTTTACAAATTAAAAAAGATGTAGCCTTTCGCCACATCTTAACTCATTCTTGGGGAGGTCAGGAGTTTTGCCTGACATGACTTCTCCCCTATATTCAATTAAATATATCATAGATTTTCTTCCTTTTTGGGTATAAAAATACCACCTATCTGCTGACGGGTGGTATTTAATCGTCCCTATGGTTCGGACATTGCAAGCATGTTTTTTTATAATTTGGAGTTTCTAACACCCTCTCGGGAATTGTCCATTCTGGTGCCAGCCCTTCCACATTCATGTGGATGTCATAGCATATTCCTTCATCAATTTCCGCATCCATTA